>NZ_JBQOUX010000088.1:0-32006 GCF_052216785.1 Streptomyces sp. JW3
GCACGGGGTGTCGGACGCCCGGCGGGTGTCCGACACCCCGTGCCGTGCCGGCGATGTCCCGGTCAGACGGCCGGTTCCACGATCGCGTCGATGCTCGCGGCTCCGGAGTCGGGAACCCGCGGCTGGCGCCAGGCCTCCACCGGGAAGGCGACGGTCACCAGCGAGCAGAACAGCCACAGCAGACGCTTGTCCGGCTCGGAGATGTCCTCCATGGAGGTGCTCTCCAGCCTGGCCCGGCCGTCCTTCAGCAGCGGGAAGGCCACGTCGTAGAACGCGTCCAGCTCGTCCATCGTGCTGGCGATCCGTTTGGCGTAGCGGGCCTTCTCCGTGGCGATCGCCCAGCCGGCGAACGGTTCCAGGGCTTCGAAGCCCTGGGGAAAGACACTGGCCATGACGGCGTCTCCTTCGAGGTCAAGACGGTGCCGGGGCGTGGCGCCGGTACGCGTCGACGTGCTCCTGGGCGGTGCGGTGCAGGTGGCGCAGCAGTATTTCCTGGTCGTTGAGGGGGAAGCCGTCGACCGTGCCCGATTCGAGCATGGTCTGGGTGGCCTCCAGGGTGTTGCCGTCCTGGAGGCCGTACTCCTTGAAGGAGACGGCCGCGAGTTCCTGCTGGAGCCGCTCGAAGGCGTTCTTCGGCGGGACGAAGTAACAGGTGCCCTCGAAGATGTGGGTGTTGTACGAGGTCGGCCAGTAGTGGTAGGTGAGGACCCAGTTCGGCCGCCAGATGAGCAGCATGAAGTTGGGGAAGAAGACGAAGGAGTCCATGCCCCAGCGCGCGTCCCGGGTCGGGTTGACGGCCGGCGGCAGCTGCTCGGTGCTCATGCCGATGTCGGGCGCGTCCCACGGGCCGAACAGGCCGCTGCGCAGGGCCGCCTCGATGGGCTTGACCATCTCGCGGTCGTGCGGCGGGGCGATGCCGCCCCAGGACGACACCATGCTGTGCGGGCCGTCGATGTCGTAGTGCAGGGCCTCGTAGCCGTACTTCTGTATCCGGCGGGCCTGCTCGGGCATGTACTGGCCGGAGTGCAGGATCGGCGCGTGGTAGAACTCGGCGAACGCGTCGATGAAGAGCTTCCAGTTGCTGCCGATCTCGGCCCGGTACTTGTGGACCTGGGTCAGCTTGTGGAACGGGTAGCCCTCGATGCCCCGGCCCAGCTCGCCCAGGTACTCCCGCAACGGGACGACTCCGTCGCTGTCGTCGAGGTTGACGAAGACGAACCCTTCCCACACGTCGGCCCGCACCTGCTTGAGCCCGTACTGCGACTTGTCCAGGTCGAAGAACTCGCCCTCCTGCTGGACGAAGGCGAGAGCGCCGTCCAGGTTGTAGCGCCAGGCGTGGTACTTGCAGGTGAACTGGCGGCAGACACCGCTGGTCTCGTCACGCGGGAAGTCGTTCCACACGAGCTTGTTGCCCCGGTGCCGGCACACGTTGTGGAAGGCGCGCACTTCGCCGTCGGTGCCCCGCACGACGATCACGGAGGTCCGGGCCGCGTCGAGTTCCTTGGTGAAGTAACTGCCCTTGCGCGGCAGCTGCTCGACCCGTCCCACGTTGAGCCAGGTGCGCTTGAAGATCGCCTCTCGCTCCAGCTCGTAGTGCTCGGGCGAGGTCGAGTCCGCGTAGGAGACCGGTTCCGTGTCCACTTTGAGGTGTTCGGTCCAGCTTCCCTCTTTGGGTTTTGCGAAGTGAGCCATGAGGTCGGGCCCTCCGGTCGACTGCACCACTCGGCATGAAACATGCGTCTCTGTTGGAGAGAACGGTATTCTCATTTTTGCACAACGGTCAAGGACGGATGTGGAAGAGTGTCGACAATGCCCGGGGGCCCGCACCGCGCGGTGGTGACGGTGACGGGCTGCGAGAGGGCCGGACAGATGCGCGACGGCCACGAGATGTGTGACCGAGGCGCACCGCGACGCGCCGCCGGGAGGATCGGCCGCCCACCCGCGAACCGCCGCCGCACACCGTCCGTCGGGGCCTGTCGATGAGCTCGACCGCACCCGAGGGCGCGCGGCCGGTCGCCGCGCGGCTCCTCGGTGTACGTGGTGAACCGGCGGTGCCGGGCCGCTTCGCGGCCTCGCCCTCCCGGCCGCCCCGACGGCTCGGCTCCCGAGCCGCCGGCGTGGCGGGGGTCGCCGCCCGGCTGTCCGCGCCCCGGCTGTCGCGGCACCCGCGGAGTCCCGTCGAGGGTGGCCTCCGGCTGACGCGGGCCGCCGGCGCGGCGGGCGGCGCGGGTCTGCCCGCCGGCACCACGGTGACGCCGGTCGACGGCGCCGCACACCGGATCACCGACCCCGCGGACTCCGACGCCAGGCGGGCCCGCACCCGGCGGTACAGCACCCTCGGCCGAGGGACGAACAACCGCCCCGGCCCGGCGCCCGTAGGCCCGGGCAGGGGCAGGGGCGGTCACCGAGTGCCTGCCGGGCCGCAGGCCCGCCGTCACGGCCGCCCCCGGGCCGACGGCCACACCCGGTACGAGGCGGCCTCCCGCCGGCGGGGTGACGTGCCGACCGTCAGTCCACGACGACGGCCCGGGGCCTGAGCGCCTCGTCCACGGCCTCCTCGCGCCAGCGCCGCAGCAGGTCGTGGAAGGCGACCGCGCCGTGCGGGTAGGCGATCGGGCCGTTGGGCCGGCCGCGGCCTTCGCCGTTGTAGTAGCCGGGGGTGCACTCGGCGTGGAACCAGGCGTGGTCCGGGGCGCCCTTCGCGCAGACGGCGAGCCAGGCCTCCTCGGCCTCGCGCGACGGCTCCACGATCGCCGCCCGGTCCTCGGCGGCGGCGATCAGCGCGGCGGCGTGCACGGCGTGCTCGTCCAGGACGTGGGTGAAGTTGACGCTGCTGGCGCTCTGCGTGCCACCGAGCTGGATCAGGTTGGGGAAGCCGTTGCTGGTGAAGCCGTGCAGGGTGCGCGGGCCGTGGGCACGCCAGGCGTCCTGGAGGCGGATCCCGTCGCGGCCGGTGACGGGCAGCCGGCCCGAGTGGACGCCGGAGACGCCGACCGAGAAGCCGGTGGCGAAGACCAGGCAGTCCAGTTCGTACTCGGTGCCGCCGACGACGACGCCACGCTCGGTCATCCGCTCGACACCGTGGGTGTCGGCGGTGTCGACGAGGGTGACGTTGTCCCGGTTGAACGCCTGGAGGTACAGGTCGGAGAAGGCCGGGCGCTTGCAGGCGTAGCGGTACCAGGGCTTGAGCTTCTCCGCCGTCTCGGCGTCGGTCACCACCTCCTCGACGCGGGCCCGTATCTCCTCCATCTTGACGGCGTCCGCGATCTCGTACGCCGCCTCGAAGGCGGCCCGGTCGCCCTCGCGGCGGAAGCTCGGCAGGAGCTTCTCCAGGAGCCCTGCCGAGGCCGTCCACCGGTCGGCGACGAGGTCCTCCTCGACCGCTTCCCCGGTGGTGATCCGCAGGAAGTTCTCCCGGCGCTTGCTCGCCCAGCCGTCGCGGTCGGCGCCGACGTCGACGGCGGTGGTGCGGCGGTTGGCGCGGACGTCGACGCTGGACGGGGTGCGCTGGAAGACGTACAGGTGCCCGGCGTCCTCGGCGAGTTTGGGGACGACCTGGATGCCGGTGGCGCCGGTGCCGACCACGCCGACCCGCTTGTCCGCGAGGCCGGTCAGGCCGCCGTCCGGGGTGCCGCCGGTGTAGCCGTAGTCCCAGCGCGAGGTGTGGAAGGTGTGGCCCCGGTAGGTCTCGATGCCGGGGATGCCGGGCAGCTTCAGCTCGGAGAGGGTGCCGGTGGCCGTCACGACGTACCGGGCCCGGAACTTGTCGCCCCGGTCGGTCGCGACGATCCAGGTCTCGTCCGTCTCGTCCCAGGTCAAGGAAGTGACCGAGGTGGAGAACAGGGCGTCCGCGTAGAGATCGAACTTCTCGGCGATCCGTACCGCGTGGCGGCGGATCTCCTCACCGGGGGCGTACTTCCACTCCGGTACGTAACCGGTCTCGTCGAGCAGCGGCAGGTACACGTGCGACTCGATGTCGCAGTGGATGCCGGGGTAGCGGTTCCAGTACCAGGTGCCGCCGAAGTCACCGCCCGTCTCGACGACCCGGACCCGCTGCACCCCCCGCTGCCGCAGCCGCGCCCCGGCCAGGATGCCGCCGAAGCCGCCGCCGACGACCAGGACGTCCACCCGGTCGCGCACCGGCTCGCGCTCGGCCGGCTCACCCGCGTAGGGGTCCTCGGCGTAGTAGCCGAAGCGGGCGTCGGGGGACAGGTACTGCCGGGTGCCGTCGGGGCGCACGCGGCGCTCCCGCTCGGTCCGGTAGCGCTCCCTGAGATCGGCCAGGGCCTCGGGGGTCAACGTCAGGGAATGCGTCATGTGGGGGCCTCGTTCCTTCCGCTTCACTGCCGTGGGGCCACGCCGCCGGCGAATTGGGTGATCTTCCACCGGACTTGAGCAGCCATGCACTACCGTAACAAGCACCGGACACCCATGTCCGGATGGTGTCACATTGCTTTCGCATACTTTCGGACAGGAGAAGTGATCCACTTGCGACGACTCCCGAGCCGGGTTGTCACCGGCTTCCTGGCGCTCGGCCTGCTGCCCCTCACCGGGTGCGGTACGGAGGTCGTCGGCGCCACGGCCGCGACCGGCGGGGCGGACAAGACAATTCACGCCACGAAGCTCATGCGGCTGACCGAGGCGCACGAGGAGACCGGGATGACCCTGCTGGAAGGCCCGGTCTTCGACGCGGAGGGCCGGCTGTTCGTCGTCGACGTCACCGCACCCGCCGGGGAGTCCAAGGTCTGGCGCGTCGATGTCCGGAAGAAGAAGGCCGAGCGGTTCCACACCGACGACCGGGGCACGTACACCTCCGCCCAGTTCAGCCCGTACGACGGCCGGCTCTACCTGACCGACTTCGCGCACGGCGAGATCGTCAGCCTCGCGGCGGACGGTACGGACCGGCGCACCTTCTTCTCCGGCGAGGTCGACGGCGCGCAGATGAACCCCGACGACCTCGCCTTCGACCAGGAGGGCAACCTGTACGTCAGCGACTCACGGGGCATGTCCGAGGGGCAGGCGAACGGCAGGGTGGTGCGGATCGGCCGGGACGGGAAGGACGCCACCGTGCTGGCGGACGGGCTGTCCGCGCCCAACGGCGTCTCCTTCGACGCCGACTACCGCGGCCTGTGGTTCAGCGAGCTGACCGAGAACCGCGTCTCCTACCTGCTCCTGGACGCCGACGGCGGCGCGGCCTCGCGGCACACCGCCATCCGCGTCGACGGCGGCCTCGCGCAGACCGACTCCATCGCCGTGGACGCCGACGGCAACCTGTACCAGGCCCTGCACGGCCGGCCCGCGATGGCCGTGTACAGCAAGTACGGCGACCGGCTGGCGACCGTGGAGGTGCCCGCCCGCGCCGCCGAGGGGCTGGAGTCGGCGACCAACGTGGCGATCACGCCCGGCGGGACCCGGGCGTACATGACCGTCAGCGGACCTGACGGCGGCTACCTGTACTCCTTCGACGCCCTGGCCGAGGGCATCCGCCAGTCCAACGGCGGGTGACTCTCACTCCTGGTAGGGCCGCACCGGTCCCACCTCGACACCGAGCAGCCGCCACGCCGCCAGCGCCCGGCGCTCGCGCTGCTCGCGGGTGGGACCGGTGACCGCGCCGGAGACCATGGCGACGGCGAGCATCAGGTCCTCCGGCCGGGCGGCGAGCGCGTGGTCCGGCGGCAGGTGGCCGCGCAGCGCGGCCTCGACCCGGCGGGAGAGCGTCCGGGCGAACCGGCCGGCGCCGGGGTGGGCGCCCTCCCCGTCCTCGTGCAGCACCCCGACGAAGGCCGCCGACTCGGTCTGGTGCCAGGTGAGGACGCCGAGGACCTCCGGCAGGCGCGCGTCGGTGCGGGCCGCCGCCTGCTCGATCTGCCCGACGTTCTCCTCCAGTACGGCGACCGCCAACGCGGCCCGGTCCGGGAAGTGCCGGTACAGCACGCCTTGCCCGACCCCGGCCCGGCGCGCGATCGCGGACAGCGGCGCGTCGAGACCGGACTGCGCGTAGATCTCCCGTGCGGCGGCGATCAGGGCGGCCCGGTTGCGGGCGGCGGCTCTGGGACCGTCGTTCGCGGGCCGCCGGTCCTCGGGGCGTGAACGCTGCGTCATGTCGTGAGGTTAGCGGTCCGCGCGGGCGTGTTCCGACCCTGCCCGCACAGCCTGCCGGCGCTGCCGGCGGCGGCGATCAGGGCAGGGCCGGCCGGCCCGGTCACCGCCGGTGCCGCGGCAAGTCCCGGAGCCGAGAAGGAAAGCCGCCCTGGCGGCGGTGCCGACGCGGTGGACGCGGTCGCGGGCAGGTACCGGAACCGGCGGATGCCCACGCCGACGCATGCCCACGGAGCGGACGCGGACGCGGACAGGTACCGGAACCGGCGGATGCCCACGCCGACGCATGCCCACGCGGCGGACGCGGACGCGGACAAGTACCGGAACCGGCGGATGCCCACGCCGACGCATGCCCACGCGGCGGACGCGGACGCGGACAGGTACCGGAACCGGCGGATGCCCACGCCGACGCGTGCCCACGCGGCGGACGCGGACGCGGACAGGTACCGGAACCGGCGGATGCCCACGCGGCGGACGCGGGGCCGTCCAGCAGGTGCCGGGACAGGGTGTGGTGCGGTCGTGCACCCGCTGGACGGGTCGCGCACGGGCGTCCGGAGTCAGTCCCTGGCCGCCGCGAGGGCGGCCGCCGCCTTCTTGCGGTAGTTGGCCAGTTTCTCCGCCGGTGCCACCGCCGCCTGCTTGCTGCGCGGTTTCACCGAGACGTCATGGCCCTCGGCGGCCTCGCGCAGGGCTCCCACCGTCGCCCGCTCGCGCGGGAGGTGCGCGAACGGGTCGAAGGAGTACCAGCGCATCGCGTTCTCATGGGTCATCTTGTTGATCTCGGCGTCCGGCACGCCGTTGGCGGTGAGCACCGAGTGCAGTTCCTCCGGCGCGTCGGGCCACATCGAGTCGCTGTGCGGGTAGTCCGCCTCCCAGCAGATGTTGTCGATGCCGATGTCGTGCCGGAGCTTCACCCCGACGGGGTCGGAGATGAAGCAGGTCAGGAAGTGCTCGCGGAAGACCTCGGAGGGCAGCTTCCCGCCGAAGTCCTGGAGGGTCCAGGTGGCGTGCATCTCGAAGGTGCGGTCGATGCGGTCCAGGAAGTACGGGATCCAGCCGGTGCCGCCCTCGGACAGCGCGATCTTGACGGTGGGGTACTCCTTGAGCACCCGGGACCAGATCAGGTCGGCGGCGGCCTGGACGAGGTTGATGGGCTGAAGGGTGATCATGACGTCCGGCGGGGCGTCGGGAGCGGTGATGGCCAGGCGGCCGGAGGAGCCGATGTGCAGGTTCATCACGGTGCCGCAGTCGGTCAGCGCCCGCCATACCGGGTCCCAGTACTCGGTGTGGAAGCTGGGGTAGCCGAGCGGCACCGGGTTCTCGGGGAAGGTCAGCGAGTGGCAGCCCTTCTCGGCGACCCGGCGGATCTCCTGGGCGCACAGCTCGGCGTCCCAGATCGCCGGGAGCGCCATCGGGATGAACCGGCCGGGGTGGGCGCCGCACCACTCGTCGATGTGCCAGTCGTTGTAGGCGCGCACCAGGGCCAGGGAGAAGTCGGAGTCCTCGGTGGCGAACATCCGGGCGGAGAAACCGGGGAAGGAGGGGAAGTTCATCTGGGCGAGGACACCGCCGGCGTTCATGTCGGCGACCCGCTCGTCGACGTCGTAGCAGCCGGGCCGGATCTCGTCCAGGCCCTGCGGCTCCATGCCGTACTCCTCCTTGGGCCGCCCGGCGACCGCGTTGAGCGCGACGTTGCCCACCGTGTTGTCCCGGAACTGCCAGACGTCGGTGCCGTCGTCGCGGTGCACCAGGCGCGGCGCGTCCTTGTGGTACCGGGCGGGCAGGTGGTTGGCGAACAGGTCGGGCGGTTCGACGATGTGGTCGTCGACGCTGATCAGGATCATGTCGTCGCGGTCCATGGGATCTCTCCTCGGAGCTGGGGCGTGGCGGTTCAGTCGGAGGCGGGCAGCGCCTTGGGCGCCTTGACGGTCAGGGGTGTGCCGCCGTAGGTGAGGGGGCCGGTCCCGGACGCGGTGCACAGCAGTTCGAGGGTGTCGTCGCCGTCCACGTAGCGCTTGCCGATGAGGGTGCCCGGTGACGCGTCGGCCGGGGCGGGCGCCGGGGCGGTGGCCGCGGGCACCATCGGGGCGCCCGCGCACTCGATCGGGCCGGTCGCGGCCTGCGGGGCCCGGATGACGATCACCCGGGTGGTGCCGGTGGCGGACGCCAGCTGATCACCGGGGCGCGGGGTCGGAGCGGGGGACGCCATTGCGCGGATCTCCTTCCGTCGGAGGGTGGGCCGTCGGTGCTGCGGTGAGCCGCTCGCCCAGCAGTTCCAGGTCGTAGGCGCGCCGGGCGAGCCAGAAACGCAGGAAGCCGGTGAGCGAGTAGCGCAGGAAGAGCGCCGCGCCGACCACGGCGGCGGTGATTCCGCCGAGGCCGAGCGCGAGGGCGTCTCCCTGGGCGAGGGAGTTGCCGGTGCCGTGGGCGAGCGGGAAGGAGAGCGCGCCCAGGACCAGCCCCACGGCCATCAGCACCGCGCCGAGGCGGAGCCACAGGGCGGCGCGGGCGGCGGCGGGGTCAGGGATCTTCAGCTCGTCGAGTTCCCGCAGGAACCGTTCGGCGCGTGGCTCGGGGGCGGGACTGGAGGTCATGAGGCGCTCCCCAGGTAGTGGGCGGACAGTTCGGCGCGCAGAGAGCCGTCCGGGCGCCCCTGCCAGGGGACGCGGCCACGGGCGAGGACGGCGGCGTGGTCGGCGATCTTCAGGACGGCGGTGGCGAACTGCTCCACGACCAGGACGGCGACGCCCTCGCGGGCGATGTCCGCGACCCGCTCGTAGAGGTCCGCGACAACCAGCGGCGCCAGGCCCATGGAGAGTTCGTCCAGGAGCAGCACGGCGGGGTCGGTGCCGAGGCCGCGGGCGAGGGCGAGCATCTGCTGCTCACCGCCGGAGAGGGTGCCGGCCAGCTGGGTGCGCCGGCCGGCCAGCACGGGGAAGCGGGAGTAGGCGGCGTCCTCGACCTGGTCCCGGGTGCGGCCGGTGAAGGTCATCATCCACAGGTTGTCCCGCACCGACAGGTTGGGGAAGACGCCGCGTCCCTCGGGAATCAGGCAGACGCCCGCGCGGGCCAGGTCGCCGGGCAGCACGCCGGTGACGTCACGGCCGCCGAGCCGCAGCCGGCCGCCGCTGGGCGGGTGGAGGCCGGCCGCGACCTTGAGCACCGTGGTCTTGCCCGCGCCGTTGGGCCCGAGCAGGGCCACGATCCGGCCGGCGCCGACCGTGAGGTCCACGCCGTGCAGGACGGTGATCCCGTCGTACGCGGCGCGTACGGCGCTCAGTTCGAGGAGGGTACGTGCGGGGGCGTTCACGGTCATGCTTCCCCCAGGTAGGCGGCGAGGACGGTGGCGTCCTGCCGGATCGTCTCCGGCGGGCCGCCCGCGACGATCCGGCCGAGGTCGAGGACGTGCACCTCGTCGCAGACGGTCATCACCAGGCTCATGTCGTGTTCGACCAGCAGCACGGCGGTGCCCTCGGCGGCGAGGGCGCGCAGCAGGTCGGCGAAGCGGTCGGTCTCCTCGGCGTCCTGGCCGGCGGCCGGCTCGTCGAGGAGCAGCACCTTGGGCGCCAGGACAAGGCTGCGGGCGACCTCCACCAGGCGGGCGGCTCCGGTGGGCAGGGTGCCGGCGGGCGCGTCGGCGAGGTGGGTGAGGTCCAGGCGGGCGAGTACCCGGTCCGCGGTGGCCGCGGCGTGCCGCCGTCCGGGGCCGAACTCGGCGGCGACCCGCAGGTTGTCGCGCACGGTGAGCCGGCCGAAGGGTTCCAGGTGCTGGAAGGTGCGGGACAGGCCGCGCCGGGCGCGCCGGGCGGGTCCTTCGCGGGTGACGTCGTGGCCGTCGAGCAGCACCCGGCCGGTGCGCGGCCGGCGCAGTCCGCCGATGACGTCGAACAGCGTGCTCTTGCCCGCGCCGTTGGGGCCGATCAGTCCGGTGACGCGGCCTGCCTCGGCGGTCAGGGACACCGCGTCCAGCGCGCGCCGTCCGCCGAAGGAGACGCTCACCTCCTCAACACGCAGCAGTGGCACGATCGAGCACCTCCCCGTCCTCGGGCCGCCAGGGGCGGCGCACACCCCACCACTCCACGGGCACGTCCGGCTCCGGCAGCCGGCGGGTGGCGGCGCGGGCGTTGAGCAGCAGGGCGACCGCGACGACCGCGACCAGCGCCGGGCCCGCCTCGGCGACGTCCAGCGCGGCGAGCGCCCAGCCCGCGGCGAGCACCGCCACCAGGACGGGCAGCAGCGTCCGGTCGCGGGCCAGCCGCGCCCACGCCTCGTGCAGGCGCGGCACCACACCGGCGGGGCTGCCGGCCAGCCCCATGCCGGCCAGGGCGATGAGCATCGCGGACAGGTCGTGGGCCCAGGGGCCCAGTTCGGCGAAGAGCTGGGCGGGGACGACCAGGGCGATGCCCGCGAACAGACCGGTGCCGACGGCGCCCAGCCCTCCGATGACCGCGATGAGGAAGACCGGCAGCCCGGCCACCAGGTTGAACTGTTCGGCGGTGACGGTCTGAAGTTGCATGCCGTACAGGACGCCGCCGAGTCCCGCGACGGCGGCCGACAGGGCGAAGACGGTGACCTTGGCGCCGAGCAGCCGCCCGCCGAGGGTGGCGTAGGCGGCCTCGCTGTCGCGCAGCGCGATCAGCCGGCGGCCCAGCCGCCCCCGGCGCAGGGCCGCCACGGCGAGCGAGGCGAGGGCGAGGAACAGCGCGGACAGCAGCAGCAGTTCGGTGGGTGAGGTGAGGTGCGCGCCGAACAGGTCGGGGCCGGTGACGGCGACGGAGCCCTGGTCGAAGAGGGCGATGCGCACGCCGAGTACCTCGAACGCGGGCAGGGTGAAGATCCACCGGTCGAGGACGACGGCGAACGCGGCGGTGCCGAGCGCGAGGTAGACGCCGGACAGGCGCAGCGCCGGCACGGCGACGACCGCCCCCACCGCCGCGGCGACCACGACGGCGACGGGCAGCGCCCACAGTTCGCCGTGGGCGCCGAGGTGTCCCCAGACCACCGCCGCGATGCCCGCGATGGACAGCTGGCACAGGGAGATCTGCCCGGCGAACCCGGCCAGTGGCACGAAGGACAGGGCGATGATGCCGAGGGGGAAGATCGTGCCGTAGGTGACGAGCGACTCCTCGCTCACCACCGTGACCAGCACCAGGGCCAGCACCAGGACGCTCGCCGCGAAGACCAGGCTGCCGCGGACCGTGGGCAGCGGGACGCGGACCAGGCGGCGGTCGCGGCCGCGCAGCCGGCGGTGCGGGAAGGCGAGCAGGGCGAGCAGCAGGAGCAGGGCGGGGGCGGCCAGGCGCAGACCGGGCAGGTAGTCGCTCTGCGGCAGGTAGCCGGCGAGGTACGCCTCCAGCAGGCCGACGACGACGGCGCCGAGGAAGGTGAGCGGCAGGTTGCGCAGCCGGCCGAAGACGGCGGCGGTGTAGGCGCTCACGATGAGCAGGGAGAGCTGCTGGGCGTCGAGGGCGACGGCGGGGGCGATCAGGATGCCGCCCACGGCCGCGAGCTGGATGCCCAGTACCCAGGCCAGGCGGCCGGCCCGCAGTGGGTCGGCGCCGGTGAGTCCGGCCAGGGCCCGGTCGTCCACCGAGGCCCGCATCTCCGTGCCCGCGCGGGTGCGGTGCAGCAGGCACCACAGGGCGGCGGCGACGGCCACCGCGACGGCCATGGTGACGGCCTGGTGCCAGGTGAGGGCGGCCGGGCCGAGGCGGAACGCGGCACGGTCGGCGAAGAACGGTGACAGGGGGCGGGCGGTGTCGGGGTCCCAGACCCAGCGGGCCAGGGCGATGCACCCGGTCAGCAGGGCCACGGTCATGACCAGGCGTTCCGCCTCGCCCAGGGCCCGGACCGGGCGCATCAGCACCCGCTCCACGAAGAGGCCGAAGGCGGGGGCGAGAACGAGCAGCACGGTGGCCAGGGCGAGCGGTACGGGCCACGACCAGCCGACGGCCAGCTGCCAGTAGGAGAAGGCCGCGAGCATGCCGGCCGCTCCGTGGGCGAAGTTGAAGACGCCCGCAGTGGTGTGGGTGAGTACCAGGCCGCTGCCGATCACGGCGTAGATCGCGGCGGTGCTCAGGCCCACCACCGTGAAGGCCAGGAACTGATCCATGCCTTGGAAACTAGCTTCTCCCTATTGGAGAATCAACCATTCGTACACGATACTCATCGACGAGAATCCCGTTCTCACTTGAGAACGCCGCAGGAGCACGTGCAGGCGCACATGACGAGAGAGGCGGTCCGTTGAGCCCTACCGACGACCTGGTGGAGATCGAGCAGCTCCTCGCCCGCTACGCGGTCGCCATGACCCGCGGTGACATCGACCGGGTGCTCGGCGTGTT
Source organism: Streptomyces sp. JW3 (assembly GCF_052216785.1). NCBI lineage: Bacteria > Bacillati > Actinomycetota > Actinomycetes > Kitasatosporales > Streptomycetaceae > Streptomyces > Streptomyces sp. JW3. The sequence goes on from NZ_JBQOUX010000088.1 coordinate 12,441, forward strand.
CACGCCGGACGGCAGCTACAGCGCGTTCGGGGACAGCTATCCGCTCGACGAGTTCCCCGCGCTGATCGCCGCCGCGCCCAAGGGCCTGTTCCTGGTGGGCACGCCGGTGATCGAACTGGCCGGCGACACCGCCACCGGCACGCAGCCGCTGTGCTTCGTGGAGCACAGCGAACACGCCCAGCGCATCGGCTACTACAACGACACCTACGTGCGGACGGACCAGGGATGGCGGCTGCGCACCCGCGCCATGACCTTCATCCGGCGCAGCGGCGACCACGACTCCGGCCGCCCGCACGCCTTCGAGCGCTCCCGCTCATGAACGTCACCGACTTCCGCCGGCGGCTGCGGGACTGGCTCGACACCCACGACCTCTCCCCCGCCGCCGACCACTCCCTCGACGCCCAGGTGGCGCAGCTCGCCCGGGTGCGCCGGGCACTGTGGGAGGCGGACTGGATGCGCTACGGCTGGCCGGCCGAGGTCGGCGGGCTGGGCGGCGGCGCGGTGCTGCGGGCGGTGCTCGGCGAGGAGGTCGCCCGGCGCGGCCTGGCCGAGCCGGGCATCTGGTCGCTGGTCGAGGTGCTGGTGCCCACCCTGATCGACTACGCGCCGCCCGCGCTCGCCGCCGACCTGGTGCCCCGGCTGCTGGGCGGCGAGGAGCAGTGGTGCCAGGGTTTCTCGGAGCCGGGTTCCGGGAGCGATCTGGCCTCGCTGTCCACCCGCGCGGTGCGTGACGGGGAGCACTGGGTGGTGTCCGGCCAGAAGGTGTGGACGAGCCTGGCGCAGTACGCGGCCCGCTGCGTCCTGCTGGCCCGCACGGGCGGCCCCGGCCACGCCGGCCTCAGCGCCTTCCTGCTGGACATGGACACCCCCGGCATCACCGTCCGGCCGCTGCGCACCCTGCACGGCGTCGACGAGTTCGCCGAGGTGTTCCTCGACGGCGTCCGGGTGCCCGGCGACCGCCTGCTGGGCGCACCGGGCGACGGCTGGCGACTGGCGATGGACCTGCTGCCGCACGAGCGGTCCACCTGCTTCTGGCACCGCATCGCCCATCTGCACAACCGCCTGGACCGGCTGCTGGCCGACGGCTGCGAACCGGACGCCGACGCGCTGGGCACCGTCTGGCTCGACCTGCACACCGCGCGCTGCCGTTCCGCCCGCACCCAGCGGTCCCTGGCCGCCGACGGCCGGCTGGGACCCGAGACGTCCGTGGACAAGATCCTGCTCGCCACCGCCGAACAGCGGCTCTACGACACCGCACGCGATCTGCTGCCCGGCACGGTGGAGCTGTCGGACACGGGTGCCTGGCGCACCGAGTACCTGTATTCGCGGGCGGCGACCGTCTACGGCGGCACCGCGGAGATCCAGCGCAACATCGTCGCCCGCCGTCTGCTGGACCTCGGGAAGGAGTGAGGCGCGCGTGCACGCCGAAGAACGCGGCCTGCTGGAGCAGGCCCTGCGCAAGACGATGACGGGCGCCTCGGGTCCCGCCCTGGACGCGGCCCTCGACGGCCTGGGCTGGCCGCAGATGCTGGCCGAGGAGCCCGGCACGGCGATCGAGCTGGTGTTCCGGCTGCTCGGCGAGACGGGGGCGCACGCCTCGGTGCTCAACGACGTGGTGGTGCGGGAGGCGGGCACCGCGCCGGGCTGGACGCTCCCCCTGCCGTACACGGGCAGGGCGTGGGTGCAGTGGGCTCGGCAGGGCGGCCCGGACGGCCACGCGGTGGATCCGGAACTGCCGCTGCGCCGGGTGGCCCCGGGCGGGCCCGTCCCGCTGTCCGAAGGGCGCCGGGCGCTGGGTTGGTGGCTGCTCGGCACCGGGCGGGCGATGCTGGCGCTGGCCCGCCGGCATGTGCTGGACCGGCACCAGTTCGGCCGTCCGCTCGCCTCCTTCCAGGCGCTGCGCCACCGCCTGGCCGAGACCCATGTCGCGCTGGAGGGCGCCGAGGCGGTGCTGACCGCTCCCGTCCGGGACGACACCTCGGCCCTGCTGGCCAAGGCCGCCGCCGGCCGCGCCGCCCTCACCGCCGCCCGCCACTGCCAGCAGGCCCTCGGCGGCATCGGCTTCACCGCCGAGCACGACATGCACCGGCACCTCAAGCGCGCCCTGGTCCTCGACGGTCTGCTCGGCTCCGCCCGGGAGCTGACGCGCGAGGCGGGCACGCTGCTGCTGCGCGAGGGCCGCGCGCCCCGCCTCGTCGACCTGTGAGGAGTCCGCAGTGACCACCGACCTCTGGCCCGACCTGCTCGCCTGCCTCGATCTGACACCGGTGGACGCGCACACCGTCGAGGGCCGCTCGCAGCGGCTGGCGTACCGCCGGCTGTTCGGCGGCCAGCTGCTTGCCCAGTTCGCCCGCGCGGCGGCCGGGGCCGCGCCCGGCAAGGAACTGAAGTCCCTGCACACCCAGTTCCTGCGGGAGGGCCGCACCGGTGAGCCGGTGCGCTACGAGACCCAGGTGCCGCGGCAGGGCCGCACCTTCGCCGCCGTCCGGCTCACCGCCCGGCAGCAGCACGGGGTGATCGCCGTGGCCGACGCGAGCCTGCACGGGTGGGAGGAGGGACCCGAGCGGCAGAGCACCGAACCGCCCGCCGCGCCGCCCGGCCCGGAGCGCCGGGTGGAGCTCGGTCTGCTGCCGTGGGAGTCGCGGGCGGCGGCCGACCTGGACACCGAGAAGGCCGAGGCACCCGCCCACGAGCTGTGGACCCGTATCCCGCAGGCACCCCCGGCCCTGGCGCCCGCCCTGCTGGCCTACGCCACCGACCTCACCCTGATCGGCACCGCGCTGCGGCCGGTGCCCTCGGTGACCCAGGCGGACTCCGGGACGGCGTTCGTCTCGGCGGTCACCACCCACACCCTCTGGTTCCACCGGCCCTTCGACACCGGACAGTGGCTGCTGCTGCGCCAGCACAGTCCGCTGGCCGCGCACGGCCGGTGCTTCGGCCGCGGCGACGTGCTCACCGAAGAGGGCCTCCTGCTCGCCTCCTACGCGCAGGAGGCCCTGCTGCGGTTCACCTGATGGGGGCGCTCAGGGCGCCGGTACCTCCAGTACCAGCGCCGAGCCCATCCCGCCGCCCGCGCACATCGCGGCCACGCCCACTCCGCCGCCCCGGCGGCGCAGTTCGTGGACGAGGGTGACGACCATGCGGGTGCCGGTGGCCGCGACCGGGTGGCCCAGCGAGCAGCCGCTGCCGTTGACGTTGACGGTGTCCGGGTCCAGGCCGAGCCGGTGCACGGCGGCGACGGGCACCACCGCGAAGGCCTCGTTGATCTCGAAGAGGTCGACGTCCGTGAGGGCGAGGCCGGCCCGGTCCAGTGCCTTGGGGATGGCCAGGACCGGCGTCAGGCCGGTCTCGGCGGGATCGGTGGCGACCGTCGCCCAGGCGCGGACGGTCGCCAGTTCCGGCAGTCCGAGGCGGGAGTCGGCGACGGCCACGGCGGCGGCCGCGTCGTTGGCGCCGCAGGCGTTGCCCGCGGTGATGGAGAAGCCCTCGATCTCCGGGTGCAGCGGCTTGAGGGCGGCGAGGCGTTCGGCGCTGGTGTCGCGGCGCGGGTGCTCGTCGGCGTCGAAGGTGCCGTGCGGGGTGTCGACGGGCACGGTCTCGTCCTTGAACCGTCCCTCGTCCAGGGCGCGGACGGCATTGCGGTGCGAGCGCAGCGCCCAGGCGTCCATCTCCGCCCGGCCGATCCCGGCGCGCACGGCGGTGTTCCAGCCCACGGTGATGGACATGTCCAGGTTGGGGGCGTCGGGCCGGTCGGGGTGGGAGGGCGGCACCCAGGGTCCCTCGGCGCCCCAGAAGGACAGCTTGGGCGCGGTGGAGGCGGAGTTGACGCCGCCGGCGAGCACCAGCCGGTCCATGCCGGCCCGCACGGAGGCGGCGGCGCTCTGCACGGCGGCCAGGCCGGCCGCGCAGTGCCGGTTCAGGGCGAGGCCGGGCACGTGCGGCAGTCCGGCGGTCAGCGCGGCGTGCCGGGCGACGACCCCGCCGCCGTAGTGGGACTCGGCGAGCACCACGTCGTCCACCAGGCCCGGGTCGAGTCCCTCGGCGACCGCCGCAACGACGCGGTCGGCCAGTTCGTGGGCGGTGGTCTCGCGCAGGCTCCCCTTGAAGGCGGTGCCGATGGGGGTGCGCAGGGCGGCGACGAGTACGGCTTCAGACATCGGCGGTGTTCTCCTCCGGGTGGGCGGCGAGCTCGGCCACGAGGGTGCGGCGCAGCAGCTTGCCGGTGGGGGTGCGGGGCAGGTCGGGGCGGAAGACGACGGTGTCCGGGGTCTTGGCGGAGCGCAGGTGCCGCTTGGCGAAGGCCCGGATCTCCTCGGGATCGCCGGCGCCCACGACCACGGCGACCAGCCGCTGCCCCCACTCCGGGTCGGGCAGCCCGAGGACGGCGGCCTCCCGCACCCCCGGGTACCGCAGCAGCACGTCCTCGATCTCGGCGGGCGCGATGTTCTCGCCGCCCCGGATGATGGTGTCGTCCGCGCGGCCTTCGAGGAAGAGGTAGCCCTCCTCGTCCAGGCGTCCGCGGTCCCGGGTGGCGAACCAGCCGTCGGCGCCCGAGCCGGCGACGCCCTCGTACTCGCCCGAGATCTGCGCGCCGCGCACGAAGACCAGACCGGTGCGTGCGGCCCCCAGGACGGTGCCGTCCTCGGCGCGGATCTCGACCTCGATGCCCGGCAGCGGGCGGCCGACCGAGCCCAGCCGGGCGCGGATCCGCGAATCCGTGGACGCGGCGGCGCTCCGGTGGTCCTCGGGGCCGAGCACGCAGATCGAGGAGGCGGTCTCGGTCAGCCCGTAGGCGTTGACGAAGCCGGTGCCGGGGAACTGGCGCAGGGCCCGCTCCACCACGGGCAGCGGGCAGCGCGCCCCGCCGTAGGCGAGGTTGCGCAGGGTGGGCACGTCGGCCTCGGCGTCCGCCAATTCCGCGGTGAGGCGGGCCAGCATGGTCGGGACGACCATGGCGTGGGTGACGCCCTCGCGGCGTACCGTGGCCAGCCAGTCGGCCGGGGAGAAGGCGCTCTGGTAGACGACGCGGCGCCCGGCGTACAGATTGGTGAGCAGGTTCATCAGCCCGGCGACGTGGTACGGCGGCAGCGCCACCAGGCTGGCCTCGTCCGGTCCGGCCGACCCGAAGTCCTGCGTGTTGAAGACGTAGGCGAGCAGGTGTCGGTGGCGCAGCAGGGCCGCCTTGGGGGCGGCGGTGGTGCCGCTGGTGTAGAGGACGACCGCGACGGCGTCCGGATCCTGTGGCGCGGCCCGCCACGTGGGCTCGCCGGCCGCGGTGAGCAGGGCGTCCAGCTCGGCCGGACGCAGCACCTCGGCACCCGGGTGGCGGTCGAGCAGGGTACTGAGCTGCTGCTCGCCCAGCCGGTAGTTGACCGGCACGAAGGGAATGCCCGCCAGGGCCGCGCCGAACAGGGCGACCGGGTAGGCGATGTGATTCGGCCCCAGGTAGACGACGGCGGAGCGGCCGCGGAAGCGGTCGGCCGCATGACAGGCGAGGCGCTGGAGTTCAGCGGCGGGCAGCGTCCGGCCGCCTTCGGTGACGGCCGGACGGTTGTCCACCGAAGCGGCCATTTCCAGGATCACGGCTATATTCATGAGAATGGCATTCTCCTACACTTAGAGTACTGCTTACAAGAGAGGGGAACTCCATGCGCATCGATGGTTGCGCGGCCCTGGTGGTGGGCGGCGCCGGCGGGCTCGGCGAAGCCACCGTCCGGCGGCTGTCCGCGGCGGGGGCCCGGGTCGTGGTCGCCGACCTGGCCGACGACCGGGGCAAGGCGCTGGAATCCGAGCTGGGGGTGCGCTACGTCCGGACCGACGCCACCGACGAGGACTCGGTACGGGCCGCGGTCGACGAGGCCGAGCGGGCGGGGACCTTGCGGATCGCGGTCGACTGCCACGGCGGCCCCGCGAGCGGCGGACGGCTGGTCGGCAAGGATGGCTCCCCGCTCGGCCTGGCGGGTTTCCGGACCACGGTGGACGTCTATCTGACGGGTGTCTTCAACGTGCTGCGGCTGGCCGCGGCGGCGATCGGCCGTACCGAGCCGGTCGACGGCGACGGCGGACGGGGCGTCGTCGTCACCACCTCGTCCATCGCCGCCTCGGAGGGGCAGATCGGACAGCTGCCGTACGCGGCGGCCAAGGGCGGCGTGTCCGCGATGACCCTGGTCGCCGCCCGGGACCTGTCCCCGCTCGGCATCCGCGTGGTCTGCGTCGCCCCCGGCACCGTCCTGACCCCGGCGTACGGAAAGGCCGGTGACCAGTTGGAGGCGTACTGGGGTCCGCAGGTGCCGCACCCCCGGCGGATGGGGCGGCCCCAGGAGTACGCGGCGCTGGTGCAGCACCTGTGCGAGAACGACTACCTGAACGGTTCGGTCGTCCGGCTGGACGGGGCCCTGCGATTCCCGCCGAAGTAGGCCACCGCATCGGTCCGGAGTGGCTCGCTCCCCCCTGTCGCCCGGTCGTCACCGCGCCGACCATGGTCACATGTCCCATTACTCCAGGAAAAATTCAGATGTGAGCGACAAGGCTTCGGCATCGTCGGCCGCCTTGTTCTCCATGTCCTCCGACGACCTGCCGCAAGCGGACCGCTTCGACTGGTACACCCGGCTCAGCCGTCAGGAGATCGCCCACCTGACCCTGACCAGCGCGCACGCCCGCGACTTCCGGGCCCGGGCTTCGGTCGCCGACCTCGGAGGCACGCAGATAGGCCGGTTCTCCTTCTCCCCGTTGCGTGCCCTGCGGTCACCGGCGCACATCCGGCATCACGACCCGGAGACCTACTTCCTCGGACTGATCCAGGGCAGCACACTCCAGTTGAGCCACTGCCGCAACGAAACCGGCCTCAGCACCGGCGAGATGGTCCTCTTCGACTCCTGCCACCCCTTCGACGCCGGCGCCCCGGAGCACGGAGATCCCGTCCAGGTGATCATGATGAGACTTCCGAAGAGGGCACTGCCGCTGCCGGAGGCGAAGGCGGACCGACTCCTGGGCCACCGGCTGTCCGCCCGGACGGGCAGCGCCGCACTCCTGGCGAGTTACCTCACCGGCCTCGAGGTCCGGGCCGCCGAGTGTGCCCCGGCGGAGCTGGCGCGCTTGGGCTCGGTCATGGTCGACCTGGCCGCGGCGCACCTGGCCCATCTGCTCGACGCCCAGCACCTGCTGACCGTTGAGACACGCCAGCGGGCGCTGCTCGAACGCGTCAAGCGCTTCATCGACCTCAACCTCGCCGACCCCGACCTGGAACCGAGGTCCATCGCGGCGCACCACCACGTCTCCGTCCGTACTCTGCACGCGCTCTTCCGCGATCAGCAGCACACCGTGGCGGCGACCATTCGAAGACGCCGCCTGGAGCGGTGCCGGGCCGATCTGCTCGACGCGCGGCTGCGTCGCGTGCCGATCGGTGCCATCGCGGCCCGCTGGGGCTTTCTGCGGCCGGCGGACTTCAGCAGGGCCTTTCGCGCCGCCTACGGCATCACACCTCGGGATGCCCGGGGTGCGCCGGAACGCTGACTGCGCGCAGGCACAAGCAACGGTGCACGCGGTGCGAGAAGCCCGGCCCCCGGGCGGGCCACGATGGGCGAGTACCGCACCGGGGCGCCGCGCCCCTCACCGACCATCGCCGCTCGAAGGGGAACACCATGCGTTTGCGCCACATCGTCCCGGCCCTCGCCATGACCGGGGTGGCCGCCCTCTCCTCACTGGCCCTGAACCCGGCCGCCGCGGCGGCCACCGCGGACACGGACAGCACACGGCCCAGAGCCCAGGTCGTCGATTCCACCCTGGGCACGAACGGGGCCGCGGCCTCGTACCAGCTCCGCAACGCCAACACCGGCCGCTGCATCGACGACAGCTTCGCCTACGGGCTGCGCGCCTACCCGTGCAACGGACTCGACTTCCAGAAGTGGAACCTCAACGGCGGGCTGGAGTGGCGCAACGTCAACACCGGACGGTGCATCGACGACAGCATCGCCTACGGACTGCGCGCCGTCCCGTGCAACGGGCTGAACTTCCAGCAGTGGTGGTACGACAACGGAGCCCAGCGCAATGTGAACACCGGACGGTGCATCGACGACAGCGCCGCGTACGGACTGCGCGCCTACTCCTGCAATGGGCTGAACTACCAGCAGTGGAGCAGGACCGCCTGACGGGCCGGGGGGTGTGCCGCCCGTGCTCAGCCGAGGCCGTCGTGCTCGCCCAGTTCCGGCGGCGGCCCGTAGCACGGGCGGTACCCGCCGACGCGGAAGGGACTGCCGACCAGTCGGTGTCCGCCCGTCTCCACCACCGCGTCGGGTGCTTCGGCCAGCGCCTGCGGCACCGTGCGCACCGCGGCGGCGGGCACTCCCAGCGGGCGCAGCCGGGCCTCCCAGCGCACGGCGGTGTCCACGGCGAGTGCCGCGGTCACGGCCGCGACGACCTCGTCGCGGCCGGCCGTGCGCTCGGCCATCGTGGCGTATCCGTCGATGCCCGCCTCGGCGGCGAAGGCGCGCCAGAAACCGTCGTGGGTGATGAACAGGGCCAAGTGCCCTTCGGCGGTCGGGAAGAGCTGGGCGGGCACGTAGTGGGCGTGCGCGCCACCGAGGCGGCGCGGCGCCGTGCCGTTGTTGAGCCAGGCGGAGGCGTGGTAGTTAAGCTGGGAGAGCATCACGTCCCGCAGTGACACGTCGACCTGGCCGCCGCGCCCGGACACGACCTGCGCCAGCAGGCCGAGCGCGGCGGCGAGGCCCGCCGAGTTGTCGGCGGAGGAGTAGCCGGGCAGTTGCGGCGGCCCGTCCGGTGCGCCGGTGAGCGCGGCGACGCCGGTGGCGGCCTGGACGACGTAGTCGAAGCCGGGCCGGTCCTCCGCGTCCAGGCCCCAGCCGGTGAGGGCGACGCAGACCAGCCGCTCGTTCCAGTGCCTGAGCGCCTCGTAGGTGAGGCCGTAGCGGCGCACGGCGGACGGTTTGAGGTTGACCAGGAGCGCGTCGGCGCCCCGGACGAGTTCGTGCAGCCTGCCCTGCCCCTCCGGGGTGGCCAGATCCAGGCGGACCGAACGCTTGCCCCGGTTGAGGCTGGCGAAGTAGGCGTCGGACACCTGCCGGGAGAGGTCGCCGCCGGGCGGTTCGAGCTTGGTCACCCGCGCGCCGAGGTCGGCGAGGAGCATGGTGGCGTAGGGGCCGGCCAGGATGTGCCCCACTTCCAGGACGCACAGCCCCGCGAGGGGGCCCGGCTCGCTCACCGGAACTCCGCGGCGATCGCCGCGACCGCGGCCCGGGTGCGCAGCTTGGAGGCGATCAGCTCGTCGCGGCCGTCACCGAGGGGCAGCAGGCGCACCGAGAGGTCGGTCACGCCGGCGTCCGCGAACCGGCCGAAGCGGTCCCTGAGGGCGCGCTCGTCGCCGGCCACGGTCAGGTCGCCGACGTCCCGGGCGTCGCCGTGCTCCAGGAGACGCTGGTAGTTCGGGGACACCTCGGCCTCGCCGAGGATGCGGTTGGCGCGTTCCCGGGCGGCGTCCACCTCGTGGGGCGCGCACAGGCACACCGGGACGCCGGCCACCACGCGTGGGGCGGCGCGGCCCGCCTCCTGGGCGGCCTTGGTGATGGTGGGGACGACATGGTCGGCGACCGTCCGTTCGTCCGCCATCCACAGCACGGTGCCGTCGGTCAGCGCCCCGGCGATCCGCAGCATCACCGGCCCCAGGGCGGCGAGCAGGACCGGGAGCGGGGCGACCGGCCCGATGCCCAGCGGGTTGTGCACCCGGAACACGTCGTTGTCGACGTCCACCGAGGCCGCGCCGCCGACCGCCGCGTTCAGCACCTCCAGGTAGGCGCGGGTGTACGCGGCGGGCTTCTCGTACGGCAGGCCGAGCATGTCCCGGACGATCCAGTGGTGGGAGGCGCCGACGCCCAGGGCGAGCCGTCCGCCGGCCACCGCGTGGGCGGACAGGGCCTGGCGGGCGAGGGCGACGGGGTGCTGGGCGTGGACCGGGACGACCGCCGTGCCCAGTTCGATGCGCGAGGTCACCTGTGCCATCAGGGTCACGGCGGTCAGCGCGTCGAAGTCGGTGGGCACCTGGGGCACCCAGACCGTGTCGAAGCCGGCTTCCTCCGCCCAGCGGGCGTCTTCGGCCATCCGGTCCGCCTTGTGGGCGGCGTCGCCCCGCTCGGGGCCGCTCATCACTCCGATGCGCATGTCTCTCCTTGGGTGAGGGCTCTGATGCCGGCGACGACGTCGGGCAGCGCGGTGCCGGTCGGGAACACGGCCGCCGCTCCCGCCTCGTAGAGGCGGTCGACGTCCCCGGCGGGGATGGTGCCGCCGACCACGACGGGGATGTCCTCCCCGCCGGCCGCGCGCAGCGCCTGGACCGTGCGGCGGGTCAGCGTGAGGTGGGCGCCGGAGAGGATGGAGAGGCCGACCAGGGCCACGTCCTCCTGTACGGCGGTGGCGGCGATGTCGTCGACGCGGCGCCGGATGCCGGTGAAGACGACCTCGAACCCGGCGTCCCGCAGCCCCCGGGCGACGAGTTTCGCCCCGCGGTCGTGCCCGTCGAGTCCGGGTTTGGCGATCAGCACGCGTGCCGTTGGTGTCATCAGAACACCACCGGCTGCCGGAACTCGCCCCACACCTCGCGCAGCGCGCCGGCCGTCTCGCCCACCGTGCAGTAGGCGTTGGCGCAGGCGATCAGGGGGCCCATCAGGTTGCCGTCTTCCTCCGCGACGCGTTTCAGCTCGGTGAGGCGGGCGCGCACGTCGGCGGCGCTGCGGTCGGCCTTGACGCGGGCGAGGCGTTTGAGCTGCCGTTCGCGGCCCTGGGCGTCGAGTTCGTAGGTGGCGAGGTCGGGCGGGGGTTCCTCGGTCGTGAACCGGTTGACGCCGACGACCGGGCGCTCGCCCGAGTCGACCTGCTGGTGGGCGCGCCACGCCTCGTCGGCGATGAGGCTCTGGAGGTAGCCGTCCTCGATGCAGCGGACCATGCCGCCGTGTGCCTCGAGGTCGGCCATGACCCGCTCGATGCGCTCCTCGGTGGCGTCGGTGAGGGCCTCCACGAAGTACGAGCCGCCGAGCGGATCGGCGACCCGGGTGACGCCGGTCTCGTGGGCGAGGATCTGCTGGGTGCGCAGGGCGAGGGTGGCGGACTCCTCGCTGGGCAGCGCGAAGGGCTCGTCCCAGGCGGCGGTGAACATCGACTGCACGCCGCCGAGGACGGAGGCCAGCGCCTCGTAGGCGACCCGGACGGTGTTGTTGCGGGCCTGCGGCGCGTACAGCGAGGCGCCGCCGGCCACGCAGCCGAAGCGGAACATGCACGCCTTGTCGGTCGTCGCGCCGAACCGCTCCTTGACGATGGTGGCCCAGCGCCTGCGTCCGGCGCGGTACTTGGCGACCTCCTCGAAGAAATCGCCGTGGGTGTAGAAGAAGAACGACACCTGCGGGGCGAACCGGTCGATGGTCATCCGGCCGCGCTCCAGCACGGTCTCGCAGTAGGTCACGCCGTCGGCGAGGGTGAACGCCATCTCCTGCACCGCGTTGGCGCCCGCGTCCCGGAAGTGCGCCCCGGCCACCGAGATGGCGTTGAAGCGGGGCACCTCGTCCGCGCAGAACTCGATGGTGTCGGCGATCAGCCGCAGCGACGGCTCGGGCGGCCAGATCCAGGTGCCTCGGGAGGCGTACTCCTTGAGGACGTCGTTCTGGATGGTGCCGGTGAGCTTCGCCCGGGGGATGCCGCGCTTCTCGGCGGCGGCGACGTAGAAGGCGAGCAGGATCGCGGCGGTGCCGTTGATGGTGAAGCTGGTGCTGATGCGGTCCAGCGGGATGGCGTCGAAGAGGATCTCGGCGTCGGCCAGGGTGTCCAGGGCCACCCCGACCCGGCCGACCTCGTCGGTGTACTCGGGGTCGTCGGAGTCGTAGCCGCACTGCGTGGGCAGGTCGAGGGCGACCGACAGGCCGGTGCCGCCCTGGTCGAGGAGGTAGCGGTAGCGGCGGTTGGACTCCTCCGGGGTGCCGAAGCCGGAGTACTGGCGCAGCGTCCAGGTGCGGCCCCGGTAGCCGGTGGGGTAGTTGCCGCGGGTGTAGGGGAAGGCGCCGGGGGCGGGCGGGTCGGCCGGGCGGTCGGCCGGGCCGTAGACGGGTTTCAGCGGGATGCCGGAGGCGGTACGGGCGTCGTCGGTCATGAGAGCTGGTCCTTCATCACCTTTCCGGTGGCGGTCAGCGGCAGGCCGGTGCGGAACTCGATGTGGCGGGGCACCTTGAAGCCGGCCATGTGCTCCTTGGCCCAGGCGATCAGCTCGGACCCGGTCACCTCGCCGCGCCGCACCACGAACGCCTTGCCCACCTGCCCGAGCCGGGCGTCGGGGACGCCGATGACGGCGGCCTGCGCGACGGCCGGGTGCCGCAGCAGGAACCCCTCGATCTCGGCCGGGTAGGCGTTGAAGCCGCCGACGACGAACATGTCCTTCTTGCGGCCGACGATCCGCAGCCGGCCCTCCGCGTCCAGTTCCCCGAGGTCGCCGGTGTGCAGCCAGCCGTCGGCGTCGACCGCCTCGGCGGTGGCCGCCGGGTCGTCGAGGTAGCCGCGCATCACGGAGTAGCCGCGCACCAGGACCTCCCGGTCGTCGGCGACGCGGACCTCGAAGCCCGCGCAGGGCCGGCCGACCGTGGTGGCGACGGCCTCGTAGGGGTCGCCCGGACGGGAGGCGGTGACGGTGCCGGCCTCGGTGAGGCCGTAGCCGGTCATCAGGTGGGTGAAGGGGAGTTCGGTGGTGATGCGGCGGACCAGTTCCACGGGGATGTCGGCCGCCCCGGTCACCGCCACCCGCAGCGAGGACAGGTCCCGGCCGCCGGGCGCCGCCAGCAGCGAGTGGTAGAGGGTCGGCGGGCCGGGCAGGACGGTCACCTTCTCCCGCTCCACCAGCTCCAGGACGCGGTCCGCGTCGAAGACCGCGAGCGGCAGCGCGGTCGCGCCCCGGATCAGGGAGGCGATCAGCCCCGCCTTGTAGCCGAAGATGTGGAAGAACGGGTTGACCATCAGGTAGCGGTCGCCCTGGCGCAGATCGGCGAGGTCGCACCACTCGGTGTACAGCCGCAGGGTCTGCCCGTGGGTGGTCATCACCCCCTTGGGGCGGCCGGTCGTCCCGGAGGTGAACACGATGTCGGCCACGTCGTCCTCGCCCACCTCCCGTTCCAGTGGCCGGCCGGAGCCGAGGAACCCGTCGGTCTCGAGGTCGATGACGGGCACGCCGGGCGGGCCGGTGAACTCCCGGCCCAGGAAGCCGTTCCGCACGAGCAGCACCTTGGCCCCGCCGCGCACCACGATGTCGTGCGCCTCCGCCTCCAGGAACCGGGTGTTGACCGGGATCAGCACAGCGCCGGCGGTCAGCGCCCCGAAGGCGGCGACGATCCACTCGGCCGAGTTCGGCGCCCACAGCGCCACCCGGTCCCCCGGTCCGACACCGGCCGAGGCGAACGCCCCGGCGGTGCGCCGGACGCGGTCGGCCAGTTCGACGAAGGTCAGACGCTGTGCGCCGTCGACGACGGCCTCGGCGTCGCCGAACCGCTCGGCGGCGTCCCGGACCAGGTGCGGGATGCTGCGCCAGGGCCCGTTGGCGGTCATGCGCCGGTCAGCCGGGTGAGGTGGTCGACGTGGGTGACCGGGCCGGCGGGACGGGGGGCGGTGCCCAGGGGCGGGCGGGCGAGCGCGCGAGAGGGCATGGGACGCTCCTTCACTCGATACGGTTGCGAGAATTGCACTCTCCCATGAGGAGAAGGTAAGTTCCATACCATGGCACGCGACCACGGTTTCCAGCCGGTACGGATCACCCGGGTCACCGAAGAGGCGCCGGACGTCCGTACGTTTGCCCTCGACGCCCCCCTCCGCTACCGCGCCGGGCAGTTCCTGACCTTCCGGGTCCGCGGGGTGCTGCGCAGTTACTCGATGTCGAGCTGCCCCGACACCGACGACGAGGTGTGCGTGACCGTCAAGCGGGTGCCCGGCGGGCTGGTCTCGGAGTGGATGTGCGCGGAGCTGAGGGCGGGTGACACCCTGGAGGCGGCCGGGCCGTCGGGGGCCTTCTGCCTGCGCGAGGAGAGCGCCGGACGCGCACTTGTCGCCTTCGCGGGCGGCAGCGGCATCACCCCGGTGTTCTCCCTGGTCAAGAGCGCGTTGACCGGCACCTCGCGGCCCGTGCGGCTGCTGACCGCGCACCGCGGCCGGGGGGCCGCCATCTTCTCGGCCGCCCTGGACGAGCTGGCCCTGCGGCACACCGAACGGCTGCGGGTGCGGCACCACCTGGACGACCGGGACGGCCTGGTCACCGCGGACGAGATCCTCGCCGTGGCGGAGGAGGACCTGCCGGGGAGCGACTTCTACGTGTGCGGGCCCGCCCCCTTCATGGACCTGGTCGAACGGACCCTCCTCGACGCGGGGGCGGATCCGGGGCAGATCGTCGTCGAACGCTTCACCCCACTGCCGTCCCCGGTGGCCGACGTGCCCGTCGGCGGCCCGGGTTCGGTCACGGTCGGGCTGCGCGGCGAGCGCCGGACCGTCCCGCAGCGCCCCGGCGAGACGCTGTTGCAGACCGCCCGCCGGGCCGGGTTCGCCCCGCCGTTCTCCTGCGAGTCGGGGGACTGCGCCACCTGCATGGCCCAGCTGACCTCGGGGGAGGTCAAGATGCGGGTGAACAACGCCCTGGACGCCGACGAGGTGGCCGAGGGCTGGGTGCTCACCTGCCAGGCGGAGCCGGTGACCACCGACGTGACCGTGATCTACGAGGGCTGATCCGCTCCACGAGCTTCGAACCGTTCGGCGAAGACTCCCGAGCACGACGACGACCGGAAGGCCGCGCATGGTTGAGCTGGAGATCCAGGACGGTCTGGCCGTCGTCACGATCGACCGTCCGCACGCCCGCAACGCCCTCGATCCGGCCACCATGGGGGAGCTGGAGAAGGCGCTGGACGCGGCCGAGGGGGCCGCGGCGCTGGCACTGACGGGGTCGGGCGACCGGGCCTTCGTGTCCGGCGGCGACCTGAAGGAACTGGCGAAGCTGCGCACCGAGGCGGAGGCCGGCCGCATGGCGCTGCGGATGCGCGCGCTGTGCGACCGGATCGCCGCCTTTCCCGGCCCGGTGGTGGCCGCGCTCAACGGGTCCGCGCTGGGCGGCGGCGCGGAGGTCGCCGTCGCGGCCGACATCCGGGTGGCCGCGGACGACGTCCGGATCGGGTTCAACCAGACCGCGCTGGCGATCGTGCCGGCCTGGGGCGGGGCCGAACGGCTGGCCCGGCTGGTGGGACCGGGCCGGGCCCTGCTGCTGGCCGCCACCGGCCGCGTCCTCGGTGCCGCCGAGGCGCAGCAGGCGGGACTCGTCGACGTGGTGCTGCCGCGCGCCGGGTTCGACGGGGGCTGGCGGGAGCTGGCCCGGCGGCTGGCCACCCGGCAGGCCCGCGAGATCAAGATGCTGACCACCCGTGCCCGCACACCCGAGGAGGCGGCCGCTGCCTTCGCCCGGCTGTGGGTGGCGGAGGAACACTGGGAAGCGGCGGAGAAGGTGATGTCCCGTGGCAGGTGAGGTCCGAGTGGAGGAGGGGCCGTTCGGCCCCGAGGTACGGCCCGAGGGGGCCGCCGGCGGTCCGAGCGTGCTGTATCTGCACGGCGACCCGCGGCTGGCCGGCACCCCGCAGGACGCGCTGCCCAGCGCCCGGGAGCTGACCCGGCTCACCGGGCAGGCGGTGGTGTGCGCGCGCTACCGCCCCCGGTTCCCCCAGTCCCTGGACGACGTGTACGCGGCCTGGGAGTACTGCCACGAGCGGGGTCCGGTGGCGGTGGCCGGCAAACGGCTCGGCGGCGCGCTGGCGGCGGGGCTGCTGCTGCGCCTGCGGGACGCGGGTGCGCCGCTGCCCACCCGCGCGGTGCTGACGTCCCCGTTGCTGGACTTCACCCTGGACGCGCCGAGCCTGCACGTCAACGCGGTCGCCGACCGCACGGTCGACGCCGGCGCGCTCCCCGTGCGGGCGGCCGCCTACGCGGGGGCCGCCCCGCGCGACCACCCGCTGCTCAGCCCGCTGCACGGCAACCTGCACGGGCTGCCCCCGCTGCAACTGCACGTGGCGGGTACGGAGGTGCTGCTGGACGACAGCCTGGCCTTCGCCACCCGGGCCGCGCACTCGGGGGTCGCCGTCGACCTGCGGGTCTACGAGGACCTGTCGGCGCAGGGGCTGAAGGCGCTGGGTGCCACGGCGGCGTTCCTGGCCGCACCGGACCGGTCGGCGGCGTTCAGCTCGTCCGAGCGCTGAGCGGCGGCGCCACCGGCGGCGGGTCACCGCCGCCGGTGGCCGGGCCGGTCCTCACCTGGCCGTGAGCAGCGACTCGGCGGCCCGCCAGGCCATCGCCATGACCGGCCCGTTGAGGTTGCCGGCCACCATCACCGGCAGCACCGAGGCGTCCACCACCCGCAGGTTGTCCACGCCCCGCACGCGCAGCTCCGGGTCGACGACGTCCTC
This sequence comes from Streptomyces sp. JW3, assembly GCF_052216785.1. Classification (NCBI taxonomy): domain Bacteria; kingdom Bacillati; phylum Actinomycetota; class Actinomycetes; order Kitasatosporales; family Streptomycetaceae; genus Streptomyces; species Streptomyces sp. JW3. The sequence continues at coordinate 28,907 of NZ_JBQOUX010000088.1, forward strand.
CGGGGCGGAGCCCATCGCGCAGGTGCCGACGGCGTGGAAGCCGCAGTAGCCGCCGTCCAGCGCGGCGCGGACGATGTCCTCGTCGGAGTCGGCGGCCACCGCCGGTCCGGGGAACGTCTCGCGCTGGACGCGGGAGGCGATCGGGTCGGCGGCGAAGAACTCCCGCAGCCGCCGGAAGAGGTCGCCGGCCACCTCGCGGTCGTGCGCCGAGGCGAAGTAGCCGGGGTCGATGTCCAGGGCGGCGTCGGGTTCGGCCGAGGTGATGGCCAGGGAGCCCTCGGAGGTGGGCCGCAGCACCATCGCGCAGGCCGACACCCCGGGCTCCGCCTCCACCTCGGCGGGCTTGCCCGGCTTCAGCGCGCCCAGCGACCAGGGCGCCAGCAGCACCTCGGTGTCGGGCCGGTCGGCGTCCGGACGGGACTTGAGGAAGGCCATCACGTCGTAGGCGGGCCTGGCCAGCGGGCCTTTGCGGGTGAGCAGATAGGCGGCGCCGGTGCGGGCCTGGGCGAGGGAGCCGACCAGCTGCCGGTTGGCACCCAGCGGGGCGTTGAGGCGGAACCGGAGCGCCAGACAGCGGTGTTCGCGCAGTCGCGCGCCGACCAGGGGGCGGTCCAGGCGCACCTCCACACCGGCGGCGCGCAGGGTGCCGGCCGGGCCGATGCCGGAGAGCTGGAGCAGCTTGGGTGTGGCCAGGCTGCCGAGGCTGAGGATCACCTCGCGCCGGGCCCGTACCTCCTCGGTGGACCCGTCCGCCTTGCGCACGCGTACGCCGGTCGCCTTGTCCCCGTCGAACAGCACCCGGGTGACGGTGGTGTGCGGGGCGACGGACAGGTTGGGGCGGGAGCGGGCGGGGCGCAGGAAGGCCCGGGCGGCGCTGAAGCGCTGCCCGGCCTTGATGGTGGCCATGGCGTAGCCGATGCGCTCGCCGTCGTAGTCGTTGACGTCGTCCACCGGCCGCAGGCCGAGCGCCTCACCGGTGGCGATCAGTTCGTCGCACAGCGGGTCGGGGTCACGGACGGTGGACACGTGCAGGGGGCCGCCGGCGCCCCTGGTGGGTGAGGCGCCGAGCACGTTGTCCTCGATGGCCCGGAAGGCGGGCAGGATCGAATCCCAGCCCCATCCCGGGTTGCCGAGCGCCGCCAGGCCGTCCCAGTCGGCCCGGGTGCCCCGGTTGTAGACCATGCCGTTGACGGAACTCGAACCGCCGAGCACCTTGCCGCGCACCCACATGTCCGGGTTGCCGCCGGGGCGCGTCGGGCGGGTGCGGTAGTGCCAGGAGTAGGACGGGTCGCCGAAGAGCTTGCCGACGCCCTTGGGGATGCGCAGGTAGGGGTGGCGGTCGGGGCCGCCGGCCTCGATGAGCAGCACCTTGACGTCCGGGTCGCGGGAGAGCCGGTCGGCCAGCACGCAGCCGGCCGACCCGGCACCCGCGATCACGTAGTCGTACATCTCGTCACGCTCCTTCTTCGCGGTCGCGGTGGCCGACCGGGAACGGCGGGGTCAGGGTCTCGGTGCGTCGTCGCGGTACACCTGGCCGCCCTTCATCACGAACGTCACCCGTTCGGTGACGGTGATGTCGGTGAGGGGATCGCCGGGCACGGCGACGACGTCGGCGAGGAGTCCGGGCTCCAGGCGCCCCCGGTCGTCCGCGTCGATCAGGTCGGCGGCGACCGTGGTCGCGGCGCGCAGCGCCTGGAGGGGCCGCATGCCCCGGTCGACCAGGGCGCGCATCTCCAGGGCTCCCTTGCCGTGCGGGATCGCGGGGGCGTCGGTGCCCAGGGCGACCTTGACGCCGCGCCGGATCGCGCGGGCCGTGGACTCGCGGGCCCGCGGGAAGACGTCGGCGGCCTTGGCCCGCAGGGCGGGGTCGGCGTGCTCGGTGTCCATCCGCTCGGTCAGGCAGGTGGTGGCGACCAGGAAGGTGCCGCGCCGCGCCATCAGGTCGAGGGTGGCGTCACTGGCCAGGAAGCCGTGCTCGATGCAGTCGATGCCGGCCTCCACGGCGGCGCGGACCGCCGAGTCGCCCATGCAGTGCGCGGCGACCTTCACCCCCGCCCGGTGCGCCTCGTCCACGGCGGCGCGCAGTTCCTCGTCGGAGTACTGCTGGGCGCCCGCCGGGCCGGTGTGCGACATCACCCCGTTGGAGGCGCACACCTTGATGACCCGGGCGCCGTACTTGATCTGGTACCGGACCGCCTTGCGCACCTCGGCCACGCCGTTGGCGATGCCCTCCTCCACAGTCAGCGGCAGCACCCCGGGGGCGAACGCCTGGAACATGGTCGGGTCCAGGTGTCCGCCGGTCGGGGCGATGGCGTGTCCGGCCGGCACCACCCGGGGTCCTTCGGTCCAGCCGAGGTCGATGGCCTTCTTCAGCGCCACGTCGAGCAGGACACCGCCGGTCTGCACGAACAGGCCGAGGTTGCGGACGGTGGTGTAACCGCGGCGCAGGGTGCGGCGGGCGTTGGCCGCCGCGCGCAGGGTGCGCACGGCCGGGTCCTCCTGCACCGGGATGAGCGGGCTGCGGTGGTCGGGACCGCCGAGGAAGAGGTTGACCTCCATGTCCATCAGGCCCGGCAGCAGGGTGACGTCGCCGAGGTCGCGCACCACCGTGTCCTCGGGGAGGCGCTCGGTGCGGCCCACGGCGGTGATGTGCTCGCCCGTCACCAGCAGGGCGCCCGGTTCGACGAGTTCGCCCTTGTCGATGTCGAGCAGCCGGGCCGCACGCAGCAGCACGGGGGGCCGGGCGGCGCGGGACTCATGGGCCATGGAGGGGTCTCCGTGTCTGTTCGCTGGTCGGCACAGGACGCGGGCGGAGCCGCTGCGACACACGCGACGATAACAGCGATTTCCTCAGCGGAGAATACCGTTACCGCAGGCGTGCGCGGGGTGGTCCGCCCGTCAGCCACCGTCGGGGAACAGCTCCTCCAGGGCCCGTGCGGCGGACTCCAGCGGGCCGAGCGGCAGGCCGAGTTCCCCGGCGAGAGTGGCGGCCACCGAGAGGTCCTTGCGCAGGAACGGCTCCGCGCTCGCCGCCAGCGGCCGCACCCCGCCCCGGGCGGCACAGGCCGCCGACGCGCTGCTGGCCGCGCTGCCCCGGGAC
>NZ_JBQOUX010000089.1:0-31909 GCF_052216785.1 Streptomyces sp. JW3
GTGACTGACGTCAGTCACAGACAACACCACACGCCTGAGTACGAGGAGCACGACATGCGCGTTTTCGTCACCGGAGCCTCCGGCTGGATCGGCTCCGCCGTCGTCGACGAACTGCTCGCCACGGGTCACGAGGTCACCGGCCTGGCCAGGTCGGACGCCTCCGCCGCAGCCCTGGAGGCGAAGGGCGCCCTGGTCCGCCGCGGCGACCTGGACGACCTGGACGGCATCCGGCGCGGCGCCGAGGCCGCCGAGGCCGTCATCCACCTGGCCAACAAGCACGACTGGGCCGACCAGGCGGCCACCAACGCGGCCGAGCGGAGCGCCGTGCAGACCATCGGCGACGCGCTCGCCGGCAGTGGCCGGACCTTCATGCTCGCCTCCGGTGTCGCGGGGCTCACGCAGGGCCGGCCCGCCACCGAGGACGACCCGAGCCCGTTCCACGGCCCCGACGCGCCGCGCGGCGGCACCGAGAACCTCGCCCTGGAATTCGTCGAGCGCGGTGTGCACAGCGTGAGCCTGCGGTTCTCGCCGACCGTGCACGGCACCGGCGACCACGGGTTCATCTCGCTCATCACCGCCGCGGCCAAGGAGAAGGGCGTCTCCGCCTACCCTGGCGACGGGACCACCCGGTGGGCCGCGGTGCACCGGACCGACGCCGCCCGGATGGTCGGCCTCGGCCTGGCGAAGGCCCCGGCGGGCTCCCGGCTGCACGCCGTCGCGGAGGAGGGCGTCAGCAGCCGCGCCATCGCGGAGGCCATCGGCCGTGCCCACGGTCTGCCGGTCGTCTCCGTCGACCCGGCCGAGGCGCAAGCCCACTTCGGCTGGATCGGCGCCTTCTTCGCCATGGACCTCGCCGCGAGCAGCACCGCGACGCGGGAACTGCTGGGCTGGACGCCCACCGGGCCGACCCTGCTGGCGGACATCGACGCGGGGGCCTACGGCGCCAAGTGACGGCCCCGTGACGACAGAGGCCAATTTCAATACCGGTATAGTATGGCCGGTATTGAAATTGGCCTCTGTTGACACCGAGAAGGACGCCACGTGATCGAGATCCTGAACCCCGCCCTGCTGACCCGCGCCGAGGACACGGGGGCGCTGGTCGCCGACATCCTGCACACGCTGCGGCGGCGCAGCACGGTCGGCACGAACCTGCTGGACATCGACCGGTGGGCCAAGGAGATGATCGTCGAGGCGGGGGCCACGTCCTGCTACGTCGACTACGCGCCGTCCTTCGGGCGCGGCCCGTTCGGCCACTACATCTGCACGGCCGTCAACGACGCCGTGCTGCACGGCCTGCCGCACGACTACGCCCTGGCCGACGGTGACCTGCTCACCCTCGACCTCGCCGTACTGCGGGGCGGGGTCGCCGCGGACGCCGCCATCAGTTTCCTGGTGGGAGAGGCCCGGCCGACGCAGAGCGTCGCGCTGATCGAGGCGACCGAACGCGCCCTGGCGGCCGGGATCGCCGCGGCCCGGCCGGGGGCCCGGATCGGCGACCTCTCGCACGCCATCGGTACGGTGCTGAGGGAGTCGGGATACCAGGTCAACACCGAGTTCGGCGGGCACGGCATCGGGTCGACGATGCACCAGGACCCGCACGTGCCGAACACCGGGCGGCCCGGCCGCGGCTACCCCCTGCGCCCCGGGCTGCTACTGGCCTTGGAGCCATGGGTCATGGCCGACACCGCCCAGCTGGTCACCGACGCCGACGGCTGGACACTCCGCAGCGCGACGGGCTGCCGCACGGCCCACACCGAGCACACGATCGCCATCACGGAGGACGGGGCGAAGATCCTCACCTTGCCGAGCGTGACCATGCGCTGAGGAACTGGCGGGCACCACGCGGTGCGGGGCCGTCGCCCTCGGCCAGGCCGGGGAGAGGACCGGTTCGCTGGGTGACGGCCCGTTCCGGACACCGCTCGACGGGCTGATGGCGTCGTCCACGGCGGCCCGCGAAACTCGCCGGAGGGCACTCGGACACGAGCACTATCGCGTTCTGCGGACATCGCGATAGTATCGCGTCCGGTGGGGCGTTGGCCGTCAGCGTCCCACCGCATCGACGAGTTTCCGAGGAGCCCCATGGCTGCCCTGCTCTCCCCCCTCCTGGACCTGCTGACGCTTCAGGGCACGGTCACCGAGACCGAACCTGTCGCCGCCCGACTCCGTCGCCTGCGCATCGAGGGCGAGGCCCTGTCCGGGCTGACCGTCCGCCCCGGACAGCAGGTGAAGGTCGCGGTCGGCGACGGGCTGACCCTGCGCACGTACTCGATCTGGCGCTACGACCCGGAGGGTGCCGTCGAGTTGTGCGTGCTGGATCACCCCGGGGGCGGTCCCGGAGCGCGGTGGGGGAGCGGCGCCGCAGTCGGCGACCGGGTCCGCATACGCAAGCCGGAAGGGACGTTCACGCTGCGGCCCGACGCCGCGCACCACGTGTTCGTCGGGGAGGAGACCGCGTCGGTCGCCTTCGGCGCGATGCTGGGCGCACTGCCCGACGGGGCGCGCATCTCCGGCTGCATCGAAACGGAGACGGCCGCCGACCGGCTCCCCCTGCCGTACTCGGACCGCCTCGATTGGACCATCAGGAAGGACACTTCACTCCCGGACGCGGTGCGGCGCCTCGCCCCTGAGCCGGGCGGGATCGCGTACGTCGCCGGGGAGGCACGGACCGTGCAGCACGTGCGGCAGGTACTCGTCCGAGAGGCCGGATGGGACCGGCGGGCGGTGCTCACCAAGCCGTTCTGGGCACCGGGCAAGCGCGGGCTGGAATAGGGGGCCCATCCACCTGTTGGAGACGCCCGAGAGCGAGTGGCTCGCCTACACCATCCACGTCCGCGACTCCAAGGACGAGGACGGCCCCCGCCTCTCCCTCTCCCCCACCGCCCGGGAAGACGTCGTCACCCCGCTGCGTGGGTGACACCGTCCCGCAGCGCCCCCAGCACCGCGCGACCCTCAGTTGCCGACCGGCTGCGGTGCCTCCGCGGCCGGTTCGGCACTGGGCACCACCGCCGCCTCCGCCGCCTTCTCCCGCAGGTGCGCCCGGATCGAGTACGCCAGCGCCGCCGCCCACAGGGCGAACAGAGCGACGTAGAGGAGCACCGCGGGGGTGCCGGACACCCCGGCCCAGTCGCTGTTGACCAGTGTGCGGACGTTGGTGACGATGATGACGCCGCCGACCGCCGAGCCGAGCACCCGGGGCGGGAAGATGCGCACCAGGAACGCGGCGATCGGCGCGGCGATCAGGCCGCCGAGGAGGAAGGCCAGCACCCAGGTCCACTCGATGCCCTGGGAGCCGAGGGAGAACAGGAAACCGAGGCTCGCGGCGATGGCGACCAGGAACTCGCTGGTGTCGATGGAGCCGATCACCTTGCGGGGCTCCATCCGGCCGCTGGCCAGCAGGGCGGGTGTGCCGACCGGGCCCCAGCCGCCCCCGCCGGTGGCGTCGAGGAAGCCGGCGACCAGGCCGAGCGGGGTCAGAAAGCGGCGGCGCAGCGGCTTGCCGAGGCGGTCCTTGGGCAGGCCGCGCAGGGTGAAGCGGGACATCACGTACAGGCCGAGGCCGAGCAGGATCAGGGACATCACCGGCTCGGCGACCTCGGTGGACAGCTTGGACAGGACGGTGGCGCCGAGGAAGGAGCCGACCGCGCCGGGGATGCCGATCCTGGCGACGACCTTCCAGTCGACGTTGCCGAAGCGCCAGTGCGAGGCGCCGGACATCAGGGTGGTGCCGATCTCGGCGAGGTGCACGGTGGCCGAGGCGGCGGCCGGGTTGGTGCCCATCGCCAGCAGCAGGGTGGTGGACGTGACGCCGTAGGCCATGCCGAGGCTGCCGTCGACCAGTTGGGCGCCCAGGCCCGCGAGGGCGAGCAATATCAGCGTGCGCATGGCGGTCCCGCCGTCCTCTCGATTTCCCTTGCTTTCCCATCGGAGTGGTAGGAAAGCACCGCCGGTGATGGTAGGACACCAACCTGAGCGGGACCTGAGAGGCCAAAGACACGCCTGGGACACCCCTTCCCAACTGGTCATATGACCATCGGGGGGTCTCCTGTACAGAATGGGGCCGCACATGAACAGCGCATGAACCCGCGCCGACGGCGGCGCTCGATGGGAGGCGCTCCCCTTTGGAGCTGACCAGACGTACCTTCAGCGCCCTCGCCGGCACCACCGTTCTCGGTCTCGTGCTCGGCGGCGGGAGCAGCGGCGCGGCGCCCGACCCGGCCGGCCGGACGGTGCCGACCGGTCCGCCGCCGCCCCGGCCCCGGGCCGACGGGGTCCGCCACCAGGTCGGCCGGGACCGGTACTCGCTGCTGGTCGACGGTCGGCGGCTGGTGCTGTGGCCCGGCGAGTTCCATCCGTTCCGGCTGCCCAGCCCGTCCCTGTGGCGGGACGTGCTGGAGAAGATGCGGGCGCACGGCTACAACGCGGTCGAGGTCCCGGTGGCCTGGAACGTCCACTCCCCCGCCCCGGACCGCTACGACTTCACCGGCGTCCGGGACCTGGACCTGTTCCTGCGCACGGCGGCCGGCACCGGTCTGTACGTCGTACTGCGCCCCGGTCCCTACCTCGGCGCCGACCTGGACGGCGGCGGGCTGCCGGGGTGGCTGGCGGGCACCGGCGCCCGGCCGCGCACCACCGACGCCGGGTATCTGCGGCACGCCGACGCCTGGCTGACCCGGGTGAACGCGACGGCCCGGCGGCACCTGTACACCCGGGGCAAGGGAACGGTGCTGCTCTACCGGCTGGAGGCGGCCCGGGACGCGGCAGAGCACGCGGCCGACGCCCGGACGCTGGCCCGGCACGTGCGCGCGAAGGTGCGGGCCGACGGGATCGACGTACCCCTGGTGTCCGGGGACACGACGGTGCGGCGGACCGCCGGGCCCGAGGAGGAACGGCGGCTGCGGCTGGCGGGGCTCGGCGCCGGGACCGCCGTACCGGCCGGGTCGCTGGCCTTCGGCGGAATCACCCCGGGCTGGCTGGGCGCGCCGCCGCTGCCCACCCGGTACGACGAGGGGGCCGCCATCGACGGCGGCCGCAAGGCGACGTCCCGGCTGGCGCCGGTCCATCAGCTCGGCCAGTTGACGCGGTACGTGCCGGACCTCGCCCGGCTGCGGGAGGCGGGGCGGGTGCGGGCGGGCGACCGCCGGGTGAGCGTGCGGCACCTGGCCAACCCGGACACCGGCAGCCAGGTGTACGTGCTGCGCAACGACTCCGACGCCGAGGTCACCACCACCCTGCCGGGCACCGCCGTCGCCGCGCCGGTCAAGGTGGCCGCGCGGGACGCCAAGCTGCTCGCCACCGGGCTGCCGATGGGCGGGGAGCGGCGGCTGGCGTACTCCACCGTGCAGCCGATGATGTTCCTGAGCGACGTGGGCGGTCAGGACATCGCGGTGTTCGCCGGGCCGCACGGCGAGAGCGCGCAGGTGGTGCTGGAGTGCCCGAGCGAGCCGGAGACGATGCGGCTGGACGCGGAGGCGGCCTGGGCGTACGACCACGGCCGGCTCAACGTGAGCGTGCCGCTGGGCATCGGCGGGCTGGCCCGGGTGTCGGTGGCGGGCGGCGGCTCGGACCGGACGCTGATCCTGCTCTTCGCCGACGACGCCACCTCGCTGCGGATGTGGCCGTACGAGACCGGCTCCGGCACCTTCCTGGTGTACGGCCCGGCGCTGCTGCGCGGCGTGGTGACCAAGGGCGCCACCGCGCACCTCACCGGGGACGTCCGGGGCGCGACCGGGCTCGAGGTGTGGGGGCCGGCGGGGCTGACGTCCCTCACCTGGAACGGCACCGCGCGGCCGGTGAACGTCAGCCGGGCGGGCAGCCTGACGATCGAGGGCCTGCTGCCGGCCGCGCCCCAGGTCGTGCCGCCCGCGCTGGACGGCTGGCGGCGGCGGACCGGTAACCCGGAGTCCGCCCCGGACTTCGACGACACCGACTGGACCCGCGCCGACCGCACCGAGTCGTACGCCGCGACGCCCGTGCCCGCCGGGCGGCCGGTGCTCTTCGCCGACGACTACGGCTGTTCCTACGGCGACCTCTGGTACCGGGCGCGGCTGACCGACGCCGCCGGTCTCACCTCGGTGACCCTGTCCCACCGCACCGGGCCGGACGGTCTGGTGCTGGCCTGGCTGGACGGGGAGCCGCTGGGCGGCGGGCGCGGGACGGCGGGCGAGGAGAAGACGGTCCTCGAACTGCCCGGGAAGCTGCGGGACCGGTTCACGGACCGGGCGCAAAGCGCTGTGCTGGCCGTGCTGGTCCGGCCGGGGCCGCACGACGACCGCGGGACGGCGCGCGGGCTGACGGCGGCCGGCTTCGCCGGGGCCGCGCCGCGGGCGGCGTGGCGGATACGGGGCGCGGCGGCGCCCGACCCGGTGCGCGGGCCGTTCAACAACGGCGGGCTGTACGGGGAACGGGAGGGCTGGCATCTGCCGGGCCTCGACGACCGGGGCTGGGCGGCGGCGGAGTCGACGCGCGTCGGGCGGCGGCAGGGCGAGACCTGGTACCGGACCGGTTTCCGGCCCGACGTACCGGCGGGTGTGGACGCCTCGTTCGGGCTGGTGCTGGAGGGCGGCGCCGGGCGCGCGCAGATCTTCCTCAACGGCTGGAACGTCGGCCAGTACGCCCCCGGCGAGGACGGCGCCCAGCACACCTTCGTGCTGCCGAACGGCATCCTGCGCCCCCGGGGCGACAACACCCTCGCACTGGCGGTGCTGTCGCAGGGCACGGCGGAGGCCGGGCCTGAGACGGTACGGCTGACGGTGCTGGGGGCGGCGGCCGGAGGGGTGCCGGTGCAGGCGGTGTCCGCCCCCGGCCGCCGGTGACCTCAGCGCAGCCGGATCACGTTCCAGGACAGCGGCTCCAGGGCGGCGGTCAGCCGGCCGTCCCGGAGCGCCGTGCCGGTCACCGGGTGCGGGGCGACCCGGTCCGGTTCGGCGAGCGTGTTGCGGGCCTCGGGGTCGGCGTCCGCCAGCGCGCTGTGCTCGACGACCTCGCTCAGGTCCAGGCCGTTCAGCGCGACGTCGAGGGGCAGCGCGTCGGTGCGGGACCGGTTGACGGCGAAGACGGTGACCGTGCCGTCCGCGGCGCGCACCGCGGTGGCGTGCAGCAGGTCGGTCTCGCCGTACTTCTTCGTCTCGTACGTCGGTGAGTCCACCCGGACGTCGAGGACCTCGCCGCGGCCGTACTTCGACGCCTGGGCGAAGGGGAAGAAGGTGGTCTGGCGCCAGGCCGGGCCGCCCGGTTCGGTCATGATCGGGGCGATGACGTTGACCAGCTGGGCGAGGCAGGCGACGGTGACGCGGTCGGCGTGCCGCAGCAGCGCGATGAGCAGCGAGCCGAAGACGACGGCGTCGGTGACGCTGTAGTTGTCCTCCAGGAGGCGGGGGGCCTCGGGCCAGTCCAGGGCGGCGACCTCGGCCTGCGACCGCTCCATGTACCAGACGTTCCACTCGTCGAAGGAGAGGTTGATCTTCTTCTTGGACTTCAGGCGGGCGCCGACATGGTCGCAGGTGGCGACGACGTTCTCGATGAACGACTCCATGTCCACGGCGGAGGCCAGGAAGGAGTCGACGTCGCCGTCGTGCGGCTCGTAGTAGGCGTGCAGGGAGATGTGGTCGACCAGGTCGTAGGTCTCCTTGAGGACGGTCGCCTCCCACTCGGCGAAGGTGTCCATCGACTGGCCGGAGCTGCCGCAGGCGACCAGTTCCAGGTCCGGGTCGATCTGGCGCATCGCGCGGGCGGTCTCGGCGGCGACGCGGCCGTACTCCTCGGCGGTCTTGTGGCCGGTCTGCCAGGGGCCGTCCATCTCGTTGCCCAGGCACCACAGTTTGATGCCGAAGGGGTCCTTGTCGCCGTGTTCGACACGGCGGTCGGACAGCGCGGTGCCGGCCGGGTGGTTGGCGTACTCCTGGAGTTCCAGGGCCTCGGCGACGCCGCGGGTGCCGAGATTGACGGCCATCATGGGTTCGGCCTGCGGGCCGATCTTCTTCAGGAACGCGATGTACTCGGAGAGGCCGAAGCGGTTGGTCTCCGTGGAGCGCCAGGCGAGGTCGAGGCGGCGCGGGCGGTCCTCGACGGGGCCGACCGAGTCCTCCCACTTGTAACCGGAGACGAAGTTGCCGCCGGGGTAGCGGATGGCGGTGACGCCGAGTTCCCTGACCAGGTCCAGCACGTCCTGGCGCAGGCCCGCCTCGTCGGCGGTGGGGTGGCCGGGTTCGTGGATGCCGGTGTAGACGCAGCGGCCGAGGTGCTCTACGAAGCTGCCGAAGAGACGGGGGTTGACCTCGGCGACGGTGAAGGCGGGGTCGAGGGTGAAGCGGGCGGTACGCATCTTTTCCTTTCAGAGAAGGGAAGGGAGAACTCGGCCTACTGGCCGGCGAGACCCGTGTGGGCGACGCCCGCCACTATCTGGCGCTGGAAGAAGACGAAGACGATGATCAGCGGGAGGCCCGCCATCAGGCCGCCGGCCATCAGCTGGGCCCACTGGATGCCGTAGGAGTTCATGACGGTCGCGATGCCGTTGGGCATCGTCATCAGGTCGGGGTTGTTGGTCACCATGTACGGCCACAGGAAGTTGTTCCAGGAGCTGATGAAGGTGAAGATGCCGACCGCCGCGAGGGAGGGGCGGGACAGCGGCAGGATGATGGTGAAGAAGACCCGCCAGCGGCCCGCGCCGTCGATGAACGCGGCCTCCTCCAGTTCGCGCGGGACGCCCTGGAAGAACTTGTAGAGGATGTAGACCATCGCGGCGGGCGCGCACTGCGGCAGGATCATGCCCCAGTAGGTGTCGACCATCCCCATCTGCTGGACCGTGGTGAACAGCGGGACGCCGAGCACGGCCGGGGAGATCATCAGGCCGGCCATCACCACGCCCATCAGCAGGTTCTTGCCGCGGAACTCGGTGCGGGCGAAGCCGTAGCCGGCCAGCGCGGCGACCAGCACCACGACCGCGGTCACGCAGACCGACACCACCAGGGAGTTCACGAACCAGTTGGTGATGTTGCCGTTCTCGAAGATGGCCGACCACGCCTGGCCGGTCCAGTCCCTCGGCAGCCAGTGGGTGGGCACCTCCACGGACTCGGTCTCCGACTTGAGCGAGGTGAACAGCGCCCACAGGAGCGGCGCGAGCATGACCGCGGAGACGGCCGTCCCGAGCAGGGTGAGGACGATCTGGCTGGGGGTCCAGGACCGCTTGCGGGTGTGTACGGCGGTGGTCGTCATCGGCCGCCCTCCTCACGGTTGCGCAGCAGCCACATCCGCCCGAGCGCGACGGCCGCGATGAGCACGAAGAAGATGATGGAGATCGCGGAGGCGTAGCCCACGCGGTAGCTGGTGAAGCCCTGTTCCAGGGTGTACTGCACGAAGGTGCGGGTGGAGTCCTCCGGGCCGGTGCCGAAGTCCATCATCACCACCGCCTGGTCGAAGACCTGGAGCGAGGCGAGGATCTGGAGCGCGATGACCAGGCCGGTGATGTTGCGCAGCATCGGCAGGGTGATGTGCACCATGCGGTGCCAGGCGTTCGCGCCGTCGAGCCGGGCCGCCTCGTAGAGGTGGGCGGGGATGCCCTGGAGGGCGGCCAGGTAGAGCAGGAAGCTGAAGCCGACCGTCCACCACAGGGTGCAGATGACGACGGCGAACATGGCGTACGACTTGTCGGTCAGCCACGGTGTCTCCAGGCCGAAGACGTGGTTGATCATGCCGTTGCCGGGGTTGAACAGCCACTGCCACAGGTTGCCGGCGACGGTGGACGGCAGCAGGAACGGCAGGAAGAAGCAGAGCCGCCACAGCCATTTGCCGCGCTCGATGTGGTGGGCGAGCATCGCCAGGAGGAAGGCCAGGACGGTGATGCAGGGCACCACCAGGAGGGTGAAGAAGGCGCTGTGGCCGAGCGCGTCCCACATCAGCGGGTCGTCCAGGGCCTCGCGGTAGTTGTCGAGGCCGACGAAGTGCGCGGCGTCGCCGGAGATGTTGGCGTCGGTGAAGCTGAGCCACAGGCCGCGCAGCAGCGGCCAGACGACGAAGAGGGCGAACAGCAGCAGGAACGGGGCGACGAACCAGCCGCCGTGCTGGAAGCCCTGCTTGCGGCGGACGGTGGCGCCGGCCGCGGCGGTCTTCGCGCGGGCCGGGCGGATGACGGTCTCAGCGCTGGTCGTCGTCATGCGACCGCACCTCCCTCGGCGGCGGTCTTGCCGTCCATCGGGTTCTTCATGGCGAGCAGCGTGGCCAGGGTGCTCTTCATCCTGCGGGCGACGGCGTCCGGTTTGGCGGAGCCGGTGGTGGAGGAGACGACGATCGGGCCGACCCGCTGGGCGAGGATGCCGGTGGACCCGGCGAACCACACCTTGGGCTCGGTGGCCTGGTGGTCCATCGCCGTGACGTACTCGTTCTGCGGCTGGAGTTTCCGGTACGCGGCCGTGGTCAGGGTCGGGGTGTAGGCGGGGATGTGGCCGCCGGCCGCCCACTGCCTGGCGTGTTTCACGACGTAGGCGGCGAGGCGGTGGGCGCCCTCGTTGGTGGCGCCGCCGCGGCCGGACTGGTGCGGCAGCACGAAGGAGTGCGACTCGGCGTGGGTGGCCTGCTTGCCGAAGACCGGCGGCAGCGGCACCGCCCCGTACTCGACCTTCGCGGTGTCGAAGACCGGCACCGACCAGTTGCCCTCCCAGCAGAACGGGGCGCCGTTGACGAACTGCTCGGCGCCCGCGGTGCCGCCGTAGCCCGCGTTGGCGTACCCCTCGGTGAGGTGCCGGCGCAGGAACTCCAGTACCTGGGTGGCCTTGTCGGTGTCGAAGGTGACCTCGGTGTTGTCGGCGCTGAACCAGGTGCCGCCGAGCTGCGTGTAGAAGGCGACGAAGAACCACCACTGGAAGTTCTGGTCGCTGTGCCACAGGCCGATGGTCTGCAAACCCTTCTTGGTGGCCGCCCTGGCCTCCTTCAGTACGCCGAACCAGTCGTCGACGGAGGTGACCGGCACCATGCGGCCGTCGGCGCCGAGCAGGCCCGCCTTCCTCAGCACGTCCTTGCGGTAGAAGCAGAGCTGGACGTGGATGTCGAGCGGCAGGGCGTAGAGCTTGCCGTCGATGACGGCGCGCTTCCACAGCTCCGGGTTGAAGTCCTGCTCCCGCACGCCGTACTTGGCCAGCAGGTCCATGTCCCACGGGTCAAGGAGGCGGCCCGGCGAGAAGCCGGTGACCCGGCCCAGGTGCATCACGCCGAGGTCGGGCGCGCGGTTGCCCGCGGCGGCCATGGCGAGCTTGGTGTAGAAGGGGCTGCCCCACTGGAGGGTGGAGTCCTTCACCTCGATGCCCGGGTTCTCCTTACGGAAGGAGTCCAGCATCGCGATCATGTTGTAGCCGTCGCCGCCGCTGAAGAGGTTCCAGTAGCGCACGCGGGTGTCCGCACCGGAGGCGAGCGCGTCGGCCCCGGTTCCGAGCGCCGCGAAGCCGAGGCTTCCGGCGACCGTCAGCCCGCCGAGTCCGGCGAGCAGTTGCCTGCGATTCAGGCCAGGTCGTCCCATGCCCTGCCCCATCTGTCCGTTGGTGACCGGGCGCACCGGTCACCGGTCGCACGGTGCCCGTCGTTCGGTATGTCGAATGCCGCCCGTAACTTCGAACGGACCGTAAAGTCGAACGCCTTGCGCGTCAATGGGTTGGACACGATGACGCGCACATCCACAGGCGCGTACGCTCTGGAACCCCGCCGCGCGGCGGGGCACCGAAGGGGGTGCGAAGGTGGATCTCGCGGTCCTCAGCGAGTTCTACACGGACTTCTGGTGGATCCCGGCCACCGTCCTGGCCGCCGCCCTGGCGATCAAACTGCCCACGATCATCCGCTTCCGGGCCGACCCGACGCTGCGCGCCGTCGGCGGTCTGCTGCTGCTGGCCTGCGCGGTGTTCGTGTTCGTCGCGCCGTCCACCATCGCCCGGGTCAACCGGCTCACCGGCGTGCCCAACATCTCCGCGCCCTGGGTGTACTCGCTGCTCACCGCGTTCTGCGGGTCCTGTCTGCTGCTGATCATCGCCTGGCGGGGCGGGCTGTCCGACCGCTCGGCCGACACCCGCCGGGCCACCCGCTGGGTGGTCTCCGTCTACTCGGGTGTGATCGTCGCCCTGTGGGTGCTGTTCGCGCTCGCCGACGCGCCCGTGGAACGGCTGCGGGACCTGGACACCTACTACGCCGGTACGCCGTTCATGCGCGAGATGATCCTGCTCTACCTGCTCGCGCACACCACGGCCGCGCTCATCACCTCCCGGCTGATCCGGAACTGGATCCGCACCGACGGCCTCGACGCCTGGCTGCGCTGGGGGCTGAAGTTCCTCGGCGCCGGCTACGCGATGAACCTGCTCTTCGACGCCGCCAAGCTGACCGCCGTCGTGGCCCGCTGGATGGGCCACGACCTGGACCGGCTCAACACCGACGCGGCCCCGGCGGCGGCCTGCGGCTCCGCCGTGCTGATCGCGGTCGGCTTCATCCTGCCGCACGCCGGGCAGTACCTGCACGAGCGGTGGCGGATCCGGCTCGCCCACCGCCAACTGCGTCCGCTGTACGTCCTGATGCGCTCGGCGGTCGGCGACCGCGCCGGTTTCGTCTGGCGGGCCAGCCCCGAACTGCGCCTGACCCGCCGCGAGACGTTCATCCGGGACGCGCTGCTGCCGCTGGCCCGCTCCCTCGACGAGGACCTGCGCCGCCGGGCCTACGACGCCGCCGTCGCCCTCGGCCATCCGCCGGGCCGGGCCCGGGCGCTGGCCGCCGCGGTGGCCGTCCTGGACACGGTGCGGGCCGGGCGGCCCGCCCGGGACGGCGACGGCGGCACCGGGGACGGCGGCACCGCCGAACTGCTGCGGGAGATCGGCGCCGTGTCCCGGGCCCTCGGCCGCCCCGACGACCTGCGGGCGGTGCGCGCCCGCGCGCTGTTGCCCCGCGATCCGGTGCGGGCGGCGGAGTGAGTGTGGAGATCGCGGAGAACTGGCCGAAGGGCCGGCCGGCTTGGCATATTGCGGGGGTGACCGTGCGACGTCCGGGCGGTCGGGGCGCGAGGGGAGAACGGTTGCGCAAGAGCAGGCAGATGCGTCGCCTCGCCGACGCGCTGATCGACCCGATCCGGGTGCCGCTGCCCGCCGATCCCGAGGTGCTGTTCGAGGCGCTGGTGGAGTCGGTCGCCGCGTGGCGCGGCCGGGAACTCGTCGTGCGCCGCGAGACGTTCCCGCCGCACACCGCCAGCGGGCTGTGGCTGGAGGGGGCGGACACCGACGTGGTGGTGGTCGACCGGCGGGCCGCCGTGTGGCACCAGATCGTCATCCTGTGCCACGAGGTCTGGCACATGAGCCGCCGGGACGCGGACGCCCCGCCCGCCCCCGGCGACGCGCCCCGGCCCGCCGCCGCCCGCACCGACTTCGGCCTCGCCGAGGAACAGGACGCCGACCGCTTCGGCATGCTGATGGGCCGCCGGCTGCGGACCTGGCTGGAGACACCCGAGGAGACCGGGTACCCGGGCCCGGACCCGGGCTCGGGCTCGGGCTCGGACGCCGCAGGGCTGGCCGGCCGGATCGGGGCCGCGCTCAATTACCGGGGGCCGGGCGGATGAGTACGGCGGTCGATCCCCGCGGCTGGGCCCGGCGGCCGAGCACTGCGGATGGGCCCGGCGGACGGGCCCGGCGGCCCGGAGTCGCGGATGGGCGCGGCGGCCGAGACCGGGAGCGGCGCGGCGGCCGAGACCCGGAACGGCGCGGCGATCGAGACCCGGAACGGCACTGCGACCGAGACCCGGAACGGCACTGCGACCGAGACCCGGAACGGCACTGCGACCGAGACCCGGAACGGCGCGGCGATCGAGACCGGGAGCGGCGCGGATGAGTACGGCGGTCAACTACCTGAGCTGTGCCGTCCTGTGGATCGGTCTCGCGGTCAAGGCGCCGGACCTGGTCCGGCACCGGCACGACCCCTACCTGCGGGCGATCTGCGCGGTGCTGGGGCTGGCCGGGCTGTGCTTCTTCCTGGGCGCCCCGCCGACGGTCGGCGCCGTCAACCGGCTCGGCGGCGTGCCCAACCTGGCCGCGCCGCTGACCTACGCGTCCATCACCGCGTACAGCGCCGCCTCCCAGGTGCTGATCGTGTACTGGCGCGGCGGCCCGGCGGTGCACCGGGTGGCCCGGCGCTGGATCCTGGCGTACACCGGTGTCGTCGTCGGCATCGCGGTGACCTTCGCGCTGGGCGAGGCGCCGGTGGAACGCCGTACCGACCTGGACACCTACTACGCCGGCACGCCGTACCTGCGGGAGATGATCCTGCTCTACCTGGCCGGGCACCTCGCCGCCGTCGGGGTCACCGCGCGCTCCGCGCTGCGCTGGGCCCGGCAGGTCGGCGCCGGACCGCTGCGCACCGGACTGGCCGTGCTGGGCGCCGGCAGTCTGTGCGCCGCCGGGTACAGCGTCGCCAAGCTGGTCGCGGTCACCGCCCGCTGGACCGGCCGGGACTGGTCGGTGCTGGTCACCGGCGTCTCCCCGGCCGCCGCCGGGCTGGGCGCGCTGCTCACCGTCACCGGGGTGCTGATCCCGCTGGCCGTGCCGCGGGCGGCCGAGTGGCGCCGGGCCCGCCGGGCCTACCTGCGCCTCGCACCGCTGGAACGGACCCTGGAGGAGGTCATCGACCGGCGCGCGCTGCGGCTGCCGCGGCCGCGCTTCGCGTCCCCCGCGACCCGGCTGATGTGGCGCCAGACCAGCATCCACAACGCGCTCAGCCACCTCGACGCGCACCTCGACGACGCCCTGTACGACCGCACCCGGCGCGCGGTGCTGAGCGAGACCCGCGACCCGGACCGGGCCGAGGCGCTGGCCTGGGCGGTGATCATCACCGGCGCGGTGGAACGGGACGCGGCCCGGCCGGCCGCCGCCCGGCCGCCCGGCGCCCTCCGGGTCCCCGGGCCGCAGGCCCTGGTCCGGGTCGCCGACGTACTGTCCGGGCCGCTGCCCCGCGCGGTCGCCGCCCGGGCCCGGTCCGCCGCCGTGACGGGCAGCGCGTGACCGCGGCGACACCGGGCGGACGGAGACCGCGGTGAGCGCCGTCGTGTACGCGGCGGCCCTGGTGTTCGGCCTGTCCTGCGTCGTGCTGCTGCGCCGGCCCGGCACCGCCGTGCGCAACCCCCCGGTGCTGTCCACCTGCGTCGCCATCCTGCTCGGCGCCCTCGTCCTCGCCTGCTCGGCGCCGCTGACCCTGGCCACCGTCAACGACCTCACCGGCGTCCCCAACTTCGGCGCGCCGCTGACCTACGGCATGCTCTCGGCGTACAGCTGCTCGCTGGTGGTGCTGCTGATCGTGTGGCGGGGCGGGCCCGCGGACCGGGTGCGCCGCCTGGTGCTGGGCACGGTCGCCGGGTACGCCCTGCTGGTGGTGGCGCTGGTGGTGCTGTTCGTGCTGGCCGACGCGGACACCGAGCGCCTCGCCGACCTGGACACCTACTACGCGAACACGCCGTACCTGCGGGAGATGATCCTGCTCTACCTGGCCGGGCACACCGCGGCGATGGTCGCGATGTGCGTGATGTGCCTCAAGTGGGGCCGCGAGGTCACCGGCCTGCTGCGCACCGGGCTGCGGCTGATCCTGGCCGGCGGGCTGCTCGACACGATCGGCTTCCAGGCCGCCAAGTACACCGCCGTCGCCGCCCGGCTCACCGGCCACGACCTGGACTTCCTGTCCACCTACGTGGCCCCGCCGATGGCCTCGCTGGGCGCGCTGACCTGCTCCGCCGGGTTCGTCCTGCCGCGGCTGCTGCCGAGTGCCGTGGCGCACTGGCGGGGCCTGGGCGACTACCGCCGGCTGGCCCCGCTGGCGGCGCTGCTGCGCTTCGTGCCGACCGCGCCCAAGCCCGCCGCCTCCTGGTGGCGCTCCCCGCGCGAGCGCCTCCAGTGGCGGGAGGTGTCCATCCACGACGCGCTGCTGGCGCTCGCCCCGTACTTCGACGACCGGGTACGGGTCCGGGCCCGGGACGCCGCGCTGCGCGCGGGCCGCACCGCGCACCAGGCCCGGCTGGCCGCGGAGGCGGCGATGCTCACCGACGCGGCCCGCCGCGCCGCCGCCCGCGAGGACCCGCTGGACACCCCGAGCACCTACCGGCTGCGCGCCACCGAGGTCTCCGGCCCCGGCGGCCTGGTCGAACTGGCGGAGGCGATGACCCGGCGGCCCACGGTGCGGTGACCGCCGGGGCGGGGAGTGACGGGGTGCGGGGGTGCGGGCTGCCGGGGCACGGGCTGCGGGAGTCCGGGCTGCCGGGGCACGGGCTGCGGGAGTCCGGGCTGCGGGGGCACGGGCTGCCGGGGCACGGGCTGCGGGAGTCCGGGCTGCGGGAGTCCGGGCTGCCGGGGCACGGGCTGCGGGAGTGCGGGCTGCGGGAGTGCGCGCAAGGGGAGTTGACGCCGCCGAGCTGACGGACCCGGCTGCCCGGCCTACCCGGCGGCGCGCTGCCCGAGGGTACGGTGAGGGCCGCCCACGGCTGCCACGGGGGCGGGGACCGGACCCGAGGAGACCCATGTCGCGTAGAGCTGTCGTCATCGGTGCCGGACTGGCCGGTCTGCTGGCCGCGGCGGCCCTGTCCACCGCCGTCGACGAGGTGATCGTGCTGGAGCGCGACGACCTGCCGGACGGCCCGGCGCACCGCCGGGGCGTGCCGCAGGGCCGCCACGCGCATCTGCTGATGGCCGGCGGGCTGGCCGCGATGGACGGCCTGGTGCCCGGCCTGGACCTGCGCGCGCGGCTGCTGGCGGCCGGCGCGCGGGAGATATCGCTGGCCTCGGGCATGCTGGCGCTCAGCCCCGAGGGCTGGCTGCGCCGCTGGCGCCGCGAGGGACCGCACATGGTCACGTGCAGCCGGGCGCTGCTGGACTGGGCGGTCCGGCGGGCCGTCCTCGACCGCGCCACCGGCGTCACCGTCCGCCACGCCGACGTGCGGGGCCTCGCGGGCGACGCGCGGCGGGTGACCGGGGTGCGGATCGCGGCCGGGACGGGGACGGCGGACCTCGACGCCGACCTGGTGGTGGACGCGAGCGGCCGCGGCTCCCGGCTGCCGCACTGGCTGCGCGACCTGGGCGGGCCCGAGGTGCGGGAGCGGACCGTGGACGCCGGGCTGGTCAACGCCACCCGGGTGTACCGGACGCCGCCCGGCGCGGAGCGCTTCCCGCTGACCATCGTGCAGGCCGACCCGTACGCCGGCCGGCCCGGCCGCAGCGGCATGGTGCTGCCGATCGAGGACGGCCGCTGGATGGTCAGCCTGGCCGGCACCCGGGGCGGCGAGCCGCCCGCCGACCCGGACGGCTTCCTCCGCTACACCCTGGACCTGCCCGACCCGATCGTCGGCCGGCTGATCTCCGGCGCCGAACCGCTCACCGACGTCCACGTCAGCCGCTCCACCAGCAACGTACGGCGCTATGCGGAACGGGCCCGGCGGTGGCCCGAGCGGTTCGTGGTGCTCGGCGACGCGCTGGCCGGCTTCAACCCGGCCTACGGACAGGGCATGTCGGTGGCCGCGCTCGGCGCCCGGGTGCTCGGCCGCGAGGTGCGGCGCGGCGGCGTGGACGTGCCGGGGCTGGCCCGGCGGGTGCAGCGCGGGGCGGCCCGGCCGGTCGACGCGGCCTGGGCGATGGCGGTCAGCCAGGACGTCCGGTACCCCGAGGCGCGCGGCGGGCGGCCGAACGCCGCCGACCACCTGGTCGCCGCGTACACCCGGCGGCTGACGAAGACGGCGACCGGCTCCTACCCGGCCGCCGCCGCCCTGTGGGACGTGACCAGCCTGCGCACCGGGCCGGGCCGGCTGCTGCGCCCGGACACCCTGCTGGCCACCCTCGGCGGCCCCGCGCTGCCGCCCGCCGCCGAGCCGCCGCTGACGGCCGGCGAGCGGGAGGTGCTGCGCGGGCTGGACCGGGTGGACGCCTGACGGGCCGTCGGCTCGAACCCGGCAGGCGCGCGCCCCTCCGTCGGACGACGGCCCGTCAGCCCGCGTAGGCGGGCTGCGCGAGTCCCTTCCCCGCGTCCGGCACCACCAGGACCGACCCGGCCAGCGGGTGCGGGGCGGTGAGGCCGGTGCGGGCCGTGGTGACGTACAGGTCGGTGAGGCCGGTGCCGCCGAACGCGCACGCCGTGCCGCGCGGCACCGGCAGTTCGACGACCTTGTCCAGCCGCCCGTCCGGCGTGTACCGGCGGACCGCGCCGCCGTCCCACAGGGCCACCCACACACAGCCGTCGGCGTCGACGGTGAGCCCGTCCGGGAAGCCGGCCCCGTCCTCGACCTCGGCCAGGGTGCGCCGCCCGGAGATCCGGCCGCCGGCCAGGTCGTGGTCGAAGACGTCGATGCGGCGGGTCGGGGAGTCGACGTAGTACATCAGCCGTCCGTCGGGGCTCCAGCCGGTGCCGTTGCTGACCGCCACGTCGGCCAGCACGGTGGTGTGCGTCCCGTCGGCGGTGAGGCGGGCCAGCGTGCCGCCGCCCGGCGCCTCGTCGTAGCGCATGGTGCCGGCCCACAGGCTGCCGTCCGGGGCGACGGCGGCGTCGTTGGCGCGGCGGCCCGGGACCGCCTCGCGGTGCGCCATGCGCAGCGAACCGTCCGGGTCGACCAGCCCGATGCCGCCTTGCAGGTTGAGCACCAGACCGCCGCCCGCGCGCGGCTTGGCGGCGCCGACGTGCTGCTCGGTGGTGCGGACCGTACGGCGTCCGGTGGCCGGGTCGTAGGTGTGCACCCGGCGGCCGAGGATGTCCACCCAGATCAGCCGTGCCGCCGCCGCGTCCCAGGTGGGTCCCTCCCCCAGCTCCGCCTGGGCCCGTACCGCCACTTCCACTGCCGCAGGGTGGGTCATGCCGCGCTCCGGTGTCCGAGGTGTTCCGACAGGTCCGCCGCGCCCTTGGCGGCGAGTTGCTCCAGCTCCGCGCGGCGCTCGTCGCTCCAGCGGATCATGGGGACCGAGATGGACAGCGCCGCCACCACCCGGCCGGTGCGGTCCCGGACCGGGGCGGCGACACAGCTGACGTCCGGGTTGGACTCCCGGCTCTCCACCGCTATGCCCCGCGCCCGGATCTCGGCGAGGGCCGCCCGCAGGTCGGCCGGGTCGGTGATGCTGTTGGACGTCATCGCGGCCAGTTCGGCGCCGTCCGGGAACCGGGCCGCCAGCTCGTGCTCGGGCAGCGAGGCCAGCAGCATCTTGCCCACCGAGGTGCAGTGGGCGGGCAGCCGCCGGCCGGCCGCCGACACCATCCGCACCGCGTGCGTGGAGTCCACCTTGGCGATGTAGATGACGTCGGTGTCCTCCAGGATCGCCACGTGCACCGTCTCGTCGCAGGTCTCGGCGACGGTCCGGGCCACCTGCTGCCCCTCGGCGGCGAGGTCGAGGTGCTCGGCGTAGCGCGCCCCGAGCTGGTAGGGGCGCACCCCGAGCCGGTACCGTCCGGGCTGTCCGGACACCGGGACGAGGTACTTCCGGGCGGCGAGCGTGGTGACCAGCTCGTGCACGGTGGTGCGCGGCAGTTGGAGCCGGCGCACGATGTCGGGGGCGGAGAGTGTGCCGTCCCCGTCGAGGAAGAGCTCAAGGATGTCGAGAGCCCTGGTCACAGCTGGTACGAGACGTCCCATGTACGGCTCCCCCTCTCTCTGTGTGTCTCTCTGTGTGCGCCGCATTCACCATGAGACGCGTTCGAGATTTCAACAAACGATCGGCATGACGAACAAAGGCTAACCGCAGGGATTCCGTGCGGGCAACGGCCCGGCGCCCCGGTGCGCGACCATGACCGTATGACGCCCGCCGACTTCCAACTGGTGCTGCTGCGCCGTATGGCCGACCACAACCCGGACCTGGTGGACGACGCCCGCCGGGCGCTGGGCGCCTCGCTCACGGACCTGCGGGAGGCCAGCAAACGCTGGCAGGCGATGCTCCGTTCGCCCCGGGCCCGCTCGGCCGCGAGCCGTTACCGTTCCGTCCTGGGCGAGCCGGAGTCGACGGCCGCCCGCCGCATCGGCGACCTGACCTGCGAGGCCCGGCTCTGGCCCGTCCCGCTCTGGCCGGACCTGCGCTTCGAGGTGCTGGTCGCGGCGGACGGCGCGGTGTGGAACGAGTGGCTGGTCCGCGCCCCCGGCGCCCCCGCCCCCGCCCTGCGCACCCTCGCCGACCTGGCACCCTGGTCCTGCACGGTCGACGAGGCGGCCCGCGCCTTCGCCCCGGCCCGCCCGCGCCAGGGCTCGGCCCCCACCCTCCCCCACTTCGTGGGGGGACCCCCAGGGCCTGTCCTTCACGGCCCCGGACCCGGACGGCACCCCGCACGAGGTGGCCGCCGAGTTCACCTGGGGCCTGCTGCAACGCACCGATGTCAGCGACCGGCGGCCTTGAGCACCGCCTCGACCACCCGGGGGACCGACTCCGGGTGCAGCCACAGGAACAGATTCGGCTCGACCAGCTCCAGTTCCATCACCCGGGACGACCCGTCCTCCCCGGTGACCAGGTCCACCCGCGCGTACAGCACCTGGTCCGCGCCCGGTACGGCGGCCAGGGCCCGGCGGGCGGCGGCGGCCTCCTCCAAGGTCGGCTGCCACGGCTCCAGCCCCGGATGGGACACCTTCCGCTCGTCGAAGGCCGTACCGGGCGCCAGCACGGCCCCCTTGCGGCTCGCGTGCAGCAACTCGCCCCCGAAGTACAGCAGCGCCCGCTCCCCGCTGGAGTCGACGGCCCGCACATACGGCTGCACCATCGCGGTCAGCCCCTCGGCGTGCATCCGCTCCAGATGCCGTACGGCGGTGGCGTGTTCGCCGGGTGTGTAGCGGGCGGCGTACCGGGCGCCGGCGCCGGCGGCCGGTTTGATCACGTACTCGTGGTCGGCGGGGAGGTCGGGGGTCTCGCCGGGGGCGACGTACCGGGTGGGGACCACGGGCACCCCGGCCGCCGCGAGATCCCCGAGATACCGCTTGTCGGCGTTCCACCGCACCACTGCGGCGGGATTGGCCAGCCGCGGCACGCGCTGGGCCCAGGCGACGAACTCCGCCGCCCGCCAGCTGTAGTCCCAGGTCGACCGTATGAGCACCAGATCGAACGCGGCCCAGTCCACCCCCGGGTCGTCCCACACTTCGACGGACACCTCGGCCCCGGCGGCACGCAACGCGTCCGCCAGCACCGGCAGATCACGGTCGACACCGACCTGGGGACCGGGACGGCAGGTGACGAGGGCTGTGCGGGGCATGGGGACTCCAACCTTCTACGACGGTCCGACCGCTCGGCAGGCTAACAAGTGGAGCCCTCGTCCCCGGGCTCCCAGTCCAGCAGCCGGACCTTCGCCACCGTGCGGACATGGCGGCGCATCGCCGTGGCCGCGCGGCGCGGGTCGGCGGCGGCGACAGCGTCCAGGATGGCGCGGTGCTGGGCGAGCGAGCGGGCCGGGCGGGCCGGCTGGCGCAGCGACTCCGTGCGGCTCTCGGCGATCTGGGGGGCGATGGAGCGCATGAACTCCGCGAGCAGCGAACTGTGCGCCGCCGCCGTCACCGCCGCGTGGAACAGCCGGTCGCCTTCGGTGCCGTGGCCGCCCGCGTCGATCTCGGCGGACATCACGTCGAGCGCGGTGCGCATCGCCGTGAGGTCGGCGTCGGTGCGGCGCTCGGCGGCCAGTTCGGCGAGTTTGGTCTCCAGGGCCTCGCGGGCCTCCAGGACGTCCGGCAACCGCCGGCGGCGTTCGACCATCTCCTCGACCGGTTCCACGTCGAGGCTGTCGCGGACCAGGTAGGTGCCGCCGCCGTGCCGGGCCTCCACCAGGCCCTGGACCTCCAGGACCACGATGGCCTGCTTCACCGAGGCCCGGCTGACCCCGAGGCGCCCGGCCAGGTCCCGTTCGGGCGGCAACCGGTCGCCGGCCCGCAGGCCGCCCTCGGTGACGTACTGCCGCAGCCGCTGGAGCACTTGCTCGTACAGGCGCTGGCGGGGCATCGGGCGCAGGGCGTCGGTCACGGTTCCCCCTCTCCGTGCGAGGTTAACACCGGGCGGTGAAGTGGCCGAGTGGTCCAGCCACTTCATGCGCGACCCCTTGACGGGAAGCGGCGCCGGGACCACGCTGACCGGGCCGGCCGACCGTCCCGAGTGGCTCAGCCACTCAGCCAGTTCTACCCGCCCGCCCGCCCGCCAGCCAGCCAGGTCATCGTCGGGAGCCCGTATGTCCCCCGAACTCGTCTCGATCCTCGTCCTCGTCGTGGTGTTCGTCATCGCCACCACCCGTTCCGTCAACATGGGCGCCCTCGCCTTCGCCGCCACCTTCGGGGTCGGCACACTGGTCGCGGACCTCGACGCGGACGGCATCTTCGCCGGGTTCCCCGGTGATCTGTTCGTCGTCCTGGTCGGGGTGACGTACCTGTTCGCCATCGCGCGGGCCAACGGGACCACCGACTGGCTGGTGCACGCCGCCGTGCGGCTGGTGCGCGGGCGGGTGGCGCTGATCCCGTGGGTGATGTTCGCCCTCACCGGGGCGCTCACCGCGATCGGCGCGGTCAGTCCGGCGGCCGTCGCGATCGTCGCGCCGGTCGCGCTCAGCTTCGCCACCCGGTACGGGATCAGCCCGCTGCTGATGGGCACGATGGTCGTGCACGGCGCCCAGGCGGGCGGGTTCTCGCCGATCAGCATCTACGGGTCGATCGTCAACGGGATCGTGGAGCGGGAGAAGCTGCCGGGGAGCGAGATCGGGCTGTTCCTCGCCTCGCTGGTCGCCAACCTCGTCATCGCCGGTGTGGTGTTCGTGCTGTTCGGGGGGCGGAAGCTGTGGGCGCGGGGGGCCGTGGAGACGACGGGCGGGGGCGGCGGCGGCACGGCGGGCGGAGCCGGCGGCACGGCGGGTGAGGGCTCGGCGGGCAGGGGCGAGGGCTCGGCGGGCGGTGCCGCCCCCGCCGCCGTTCCCGCCCCCGCCGCCGTCGCCGTACGGGCCGGGGAGGACATCGCCGCCGCGCCCAGCCGCCTCACCCCGGCCCGGATCACCACCCTCGTCGCGCTGGTCGCGCTGGTCGTCGCCGTCCTCGGCTTCGATCTGGACGCCGGTCTGACCGCCGTCACGCTGGCCGTGCTGCTCAGTACCGCCTGGCCGGAAGACAGCCGGCGGGCGGTGACCGAGATCGCCTGGTCCACCGTGCTGCTGATCTGCGGGGTGCTGACCTATGTCGGGGTGCTCCAGGAGATGGGCACCATCACCTGGGCCGGCGAGGGCGTCGGCTCCATCGGCGTACCGCTGCTGGCCGCCGTGCTGCTCTGCTACATCGGCGCGCTGGTGTCGGCGTTCGCCTCCTCGGTCGGGATCATGGGGGCGCTGATCCCGCTGGCCGTGCCGTTCCTCGCGCAGGGCGAGATCGGGGCGGTCGGCATGGTCGCGGCGCTCGCGGTGTCGGCGACGGTGGTGGACGTCAGCCCGTTCTCGACCAACGGGGCGCTGGTGCTGGCGGCGGCCCCCGACGTCGACCGTGATCGTTTCTTCCGGCAGCTGATGCTGTACGGAGGAGTGGTGGTGGCGGTGGTGCCGGCCATGGTGTGGCTGGTGCTGGTGGTGCCCAACTCGTAAGCGGAACGAAGGAGCAGTACGCATGTCCTCACTCTTCCCGGCCCTCACCGACGGCCCGGCCGACCGCCCCGCGCTCCGGTTCGGCGAGCGTTCCCTGACCTACCCGGAGCTGGCCGGCGCGGCCGGTGCCGCCGCCGGTGGCCTCGGCGGGGCCGGCCGGGTGGCCGTCTGGGCGACCCCGGCGCTGGAGACGGCCGTCGCGGTGGTCGCCGCGCTGCTGGCCGGCGTACCCGCCGTGCCGCTGAACCCGAAGTCCGGCGAGAAGGAACTGCGGCACATCCTGGCCGACAGCGCGCCCTCGCTCGTACTGGCCGCGCCCGGCGACGAACTGCCCGGCCCGCTGGCCGGATTGCCCCGGCTCGACGTCGACGTGAGCGCGCGGGGGCCGGTCCCGGAGCGGACCGCCGAGGACGGCGACCCCGCACTGGTCGTCTACACCTCCGGCACCACCGGCCCGCCCAAGGGCGCGGTCCTGCCCCGCCGGGCCGTCTCCACCACCCTGGACGCGCTGGCCGACGCGTGGCAGTGGACCGGCGACGACGTCCTGGTGCACGGGCTGCCGCTGTTCCACGTGCACGGCCTTGTGCTCGGCACCCTCGGCCCGCTGCGGCGCGGCGGGTCGGTGCGGCACCTGGGCCGGTTCTCCACCGAGGGCGTGGCGCGCGAACTGAACGACGGCGCCACCATGCTGTTCGGTGTGCCGACCATGTACCACCGGATCGCCGAGGCGCTGCCCGCCGAACCCGAGCTGGTCAAGGCGCTGACCGGGGCCCGGCTGCTGGTCTCCGGTTCGGCCGCGCTGCCGGTGCACGACCACGAGCGGATCGCCGCCGCCACCGGACGCCGGGTGATCGAGCGGTACGGGATGACGGAGACGCTGATGAACACCAGCGTCCGCGCCGACGGCGCGGCCCGGGCCGGCACGGTGGGCGTGCCGCTGCCGGGCGTGACGCTGCGGCTGGTGGAGGAGGACGGGTCGGAGGTCACCGCCCGCGACGGGGAGAGCGTCGGCGAGATCCAGGTGCGCGGCCCGAACCTGTTCACCGAGTACCTCAACCGCCCCGACGCGACCGCCGCCGCCTTCACCGCCGACGGTTTCTTCCGCACCGGCGACATGGCGGTCCGCGACCCCGACGGCTATGTCCGCATCGTCGGCCGCAAGGCCACCGACCTGATCAAGAGCGGCGGCTACAAGATCGGCGCCGGGGAGATCGAGAACGCGCTGCTCGAACACCCGGCGGTCAAGGAGGCGGCCGTCACCGGGGAGCCGGACGACGACCTCGGTGAGCGGATCGTGGCCTGGGTGGTGCCCGCCGACCCGCAGTCGCCGCCCGAGCTGCGGGAACTGGCCGACCATGTCGCGTCCCGGCTCGCCCCGCACAAACGGCCCCGGGTGCTGCGCCGGCTCGACGCGCTGCCCCGCAACGACATGGGGAAGATCATAAAGCGGTCGCTGCGCCATGACGGCTGACCGGCTCTCCGCCCGCCGCTTCCTCGCCCTGGTCACCGACGACTTCACCGAACTGCCGTACCCGGCACGGGACTCGGCCCCGGACGGCCCGCTCGGCTGGCCCGGCTACGACGCCGCCCGGGCCCGCGCGGCCGAGCGGACCGGCGAGTCGGAGTCCGTGGTCTGCGGCACCGGACGCGTCGAGGGCACCCCGGCCGTGCTGATCGCCTTCGAGTTCGGCTTCCTCGGCGGCTCGCTGGGCCGGCGCACCGGGGACCGGCTGGAGGCGGCGTACGAGTACGCCCGCGCCCACCGGCTGCCGGTGGTGCCGCTGGTCGCCACCGGGGGCTCCCGGATGCAGGAGGGCATGCTCGCGCTGACCCAGCTCCAGCGGGTGGCCCGGCAGTCGGCGTTGACCCGGGCGGCGGGGCTCGCGCAGCTCGCCGTGGCGCGCGACCCGACCACCGGGGGCGGCTGGGCGACCCTCGGCGCGGGCGCCGACGTGACGCTCGCACTGCCCGGCGCCCAGGTCGGTTTCGCCGGGTCCCGGGTCCGGCCGCCGGCCGCCGACCCGGCCGCGTACACCGCCGAGGCGCAGGTCGCGGCGGGCTCGGCGGACGCCGTCGTACCGCCCGGCGAACTGCGCCGCACGCTCGGCCACTGGCTGCGGCTGCTCACCCGCCCGGCCACCGGACCGGCCCCGGTCCCCGCGCCGCTCGGCGCGAGTGGCCCGCCGGACAGCGGCCGGGAGGCGGTCCGCCGGGCGCGCGCGCCGGAGCGTCCACGCGCCCGCGCCTACCTCGACGCCTACTTCACCGACCGCGCTCAGATCAGCGGCGACCGCTGCGGCGGCACCGACCCGGACGGCATGCTGTGCGGCTTCGGCAGCCACGACGGCAGAACGATCGCCTACGCCGCCCAGACCGGCGCCCCGACCCGCCCGGCCGGCTACCGCACCGCCGCCCGGCTGATCCGGCTCGCCGGCCGGCTCGGCATCCCGGTGCTGACGCTGGTGGACACCCCGGGCGCCGCCAACGACGCCGAGGCCGAACGGCAGGGCGCGGGACCGGCGATCGCCGACCTGTTCGGCGCGGTGGCCGCCGCCCGCACCCCCGTCACCACCCTGCTCATCGGCGAGGGCGGCTCGGGCGGCGCGCTGGCGCTCGCGGCCCCGGGCCGGACCTGGGCCACCCCGGACAGCTACTTCTCCGTCATCGGCCCGGAAGCGGCCACCGCCATCCTGAAGCGGCCGCCGGAACAGGCCGACGAGACCGCCGGGCAACTGCGGCTGCGACCGCAGGACTTGGCCGAGCTTGGCGTGATCCGAACAAGCGAGCAGGTGTTCCCTGGAACAGGTGATCGTCGCTCATGAGCACGCCTGCGGCCGGTGGGATCAACGAGACTGACGGTACGCAAGCAACGGGCTGCAGACCGTAGTTGGCGCGAAGGTCCCACATCGCGTGCTTCACGCAAGAAACGCAAGGAGCAGTACTCACATGAACGTTCTCACCGACATCCTCGCCGGCCTCGTCCACTTCGTCGGCTGGCTGGTCTGAGGTTCGTCCGGCAGCACGTCGAAGAACGCCGGCGCCGTCTCCCCGTCCCAGGGAGGCGGCGCCGGCCGCGTGTCCGCACGGGCCTACCGGACACTCACCGCCCGCAGGAGTTCCTGCGTCACCGAGCCGCCCCGGTCGTCCTTCGCCGAGGCGCGCAGCGAGACGGAAGCCGCGTCCCGGGGCACACTCAGCGTCCCCTGCCAGGCCGCGCCCTTGCCGCCGCTCAGCCGCACCGACTGCCAGGTCTTGCCCGCGTCATAGGAGACGTCCAGCTTCCCGCCGCCCAGCTTGCCGATGTCCGGCGCCCCCGCCACGTACTCCGCGCCGAGCCCGACGCCCACCTTGTGGCCGCCGCGCACCGTGCCCGCGAGGTCGGTGTCGATGTCGTAGGAGAGGTTGATCAGCGGGAGGTGGGTCCAGCGGTCCTCGGGGGTGGCCGAGGAGCGGAAGGTCCACTCGGAGTGGCCCGTGCCGCCCAGCGGCCAGCGGCCGGCGGCCAGCGCGGTGTCGGTGACGAGCCGGTAGGTGTGCTCGTCGGCGGGCGCCTCCCAGACGTAGGCGGTGGAGCTGTTCATCCGGTCGACGAGTTCGCCGTCCTGGTAGACCGCCGTGGTCTGGGTCATGCCGCTGTCCGCGCTGTACACGTCACCGAACCCGGTGTGGTCCGGACCCGAGTCGCCCCAGCCGGGCGCGTTGAACTGCATCCGGTTGCCCACCCGCTGCTGCCCCCAGCCCAGGCCGGTGCCGAGGTACGGGTGCCAGACCGGCTTGAACCAGTTCAGCCCGGGGCTGCTGCCGCCCTGGTAGGCGACCTCGCCGCCGCGCTGCTCCAGCGCGCCACCGGCCGAGTCCACCGACTCGTGCCACAGCTGGCCGGGGCCGGTCGAGACGTACTCGGTGCGCTCGGCCGGGAAGTCGATCCGCTCCTTGAAGCCGAGGCCGATCGCGAAGGTGTCGGTGAGCGAGTAGCGGAACTCGCCGCCGGTCGACGGCTCGGCGCCGTGGTACTTGGTGTGGACGGTCGCCAGGTCGCGCTTGCCGGGGCGGTAGGTGAGGTCCCGGTCGGGGATCGCGCCGGGGTGGCCCTCGGACAGGTCGTAGGTGAAGGGGGTGTTGCGCGTGCCGGTCATGTCGACGCGGCCCGCCGCGCGCAGCTTCGCCGCGTCGGCGGTGTTCAGGGTGGCGATGGTCAGCGGCCGGTCGGCGTTGTCGGCGGTGCCCCACCAGTTCATCAGCCGGCCCGGAGCGCTGTCGGTGACGAACAGCGCCTTGGCGCCCGCCTCCTGGGCGGCCTGGGCGAGGGCGGCCGGGTCGGCGTCGTCGGTCAGCTCGGCGAGCACCGCCTTGCCCTTCGCGCCGGTGATCGGCCCGGCGCCGGCGTCGACCAGCGGCAGCCGGGTGCGGCCCTCGGCGAGCGTGCCGCCGGACTGCACGGCGGCCTCCCCGACGCCCTTGACCTCGAGGAGCGGCTTGCCGAGCCGCCATACGGTCCGGTACTCGAAGTCGCCCTCGGTGACCTTCCCGGTGGGCGCGGCGAAAACACTGTCGTACGTGAGCGGCACCTGGAGGGCGCCGAACAGGGCGGAGCCGTTCGCGCTGCGGTCGTACTCCATGAGCAGCTGCCGGGTCTCGGTGCGCTGGTCGACGTCCGCGCTGATCTCGCGCAGCTCCCGGCCGTCGAGGGTGAGCTCGCGGTCCCGGTCGAGGACCACCTCGGGGGCGGCGAGGAAGCCGAGGCCGAGGAAGTCGGCGCCGTGGCCGCCGCGCACGTCGAGGAAGCTGGACAGGCTGTACGTGCCCGGCTTCAGGCGCAGTTCGAGGGTGCCGGAGTCACCGACGTACGCCGGGACCGGGTCGACCCCGGCCGCGAGTTGCTGCACGGTCAGGTCGGCGGCGGTGGCCGCGCCCGACCGGTCCTTGACATGGACGGTGAGCGTGTACCGCTCCTCCTCCTTGACCAGCCCGAACGCGGTGTGCGCGACGGTCTTCCCGGCGGCGTCGGTGGCCACCACCTGTCCGCTGGTGTTGCCCACCGGGGCGTCGGTGCCGTCGCCGGTCACCGTGGTGGACGCCGTGCCGTGCGCGGGGACGGTGAGGGTGGTGTCGGCGAGGGTGACGACGCCCTCGGGGGCGCCCCGCGCGGCCAGGTGCAGGGTCACGTCCGTGGCGGCGGAGTTGGTGTAGGTGACGGTCCGGGTGACCGGCTTGTTCTGCTCGTACGGCCAGCTGTAGAAGCCGAGGTCGGCGCTGCCGGTGGCGGTGACATCGGCGGTGATCGCGGCGGGCACGCTGACCCGTCCGGCGCCCAACTGGTAGACGGAGGCGTCGAGTTCCTTGGAGGTGGACATCAGGGCGTCCTTCAGCCGGGCGCCGGTCCAGTCCGGGTGTTCCTCGGCGAGCAGCGCGGCCACCCCGGCGACGTGCGGCGTCGCCATCGACGTACCGTCCATGGCGGTGTAGGCGCCCTCGCCCGCGGTGAGCGTGGAGCGGGCGGCGAGGATGCCGACGCCGGGGGCGGACAGGTCGGGCTTGAGCGCGTTGTCGCCGTAGCGGGGGCCGGCGCTGGTGAACCAGGCGGCCGCGTCGGCCGAGTCCACCGCGCCGACGGTCAGCGCGGCGTCGGCGGCCCCGGGCGACCCGATGGACGAGGGGCTGCCGGTGTTGCCGGCGGCGATCACGAAGAGCGCGCCGGTCTCGGCGGAGAGGGCGTTGACGGCCTGCGCCATCGGGTCGGTGCCGTCGCCGGCCTCGGTGGAGCCCAGGGACATCGAGATGATGTCGGCGGCCACGTCCCGCGCGGCCCACTCCATGCCGGCGATGATCTGCGACTCGCTGCCCGAGCCCTGGTCGCTGAGCACCTTGCCGACCGCGAGCGTCGCACCCGGCGCCACCCCCTTCTCCTCGCCGTCGGAGGCGGCACCGCTGCCGCCGACGGTGGAGGTGACATGGGTGCCGTGGCCGTGCCGGTCGGCGACCTCCTCGCCCTCGATGAAACTGCGGGACCGCGCTATCCGCCCGGTCAGGTCGGGGTGGTCCGCGTCCACCCCGCTGTCCAGGACGGCGACGGTGACACCCTTGCCGGTCAGCCCGGCGTCCCACGCCTCGGGGGTGCCGATCTGGGCATTGCTTTCGGCCATCTCCGCGCTGACCCGGCCGTCGAGCCAGACCCCCTCGACGCTCTCGTTCCGGGTGAGGTCCTGCCAGAAGGCGCGGCCCTTGGCGGCCTCGACGGCCGCGCCGCGCACACTGGGCAGCGTCCGGGTCCGCTCGGTACTGCGCGGGGTGACGACCGGCGCGCCCTTCTCGTAGGTCACGATCAGCGGCAGCTCGCCGGAGTCCGTGTCCCCCAGCCCCTGCCGCAGCAGCTCCGTGACGTCGAAGAGCCGCTCGTCGAGCGTCCCGGCCCGCAGATACGGCAGCGCCTCGTCCGGTACGACGGTGACGGTGCCGTTGGCGTTCTGGGTGCGTACGGCGCCGGTGGCGCCCCTCGGCCGCTCGACGGCGACCGTCCGCTTCCCGTTCCCGACCTCGGTGACGGTCACCCGGTCGCCGGTGACCAGGGTGACGGTACGGGGCACGCCCGTGGCGGACTGGCCCGCGGGAGACTGGCCCGCGGGGAGTTCACGGGCCGCCGCGGTGGCCGCCGGGCCGGCCGGCAGCAGCGCGCACACCAGTCCCGCGACCACCAGGGCCGCGCCGGAACCGGCCGATCTGGAACCTCTGCGTCTCGTACTCATCCACGCCTCTCTCCGTAGAGTTGCTGCGCACGAGTCTCACGGGGCCTGCGTTTCAGGTGAGTTGACCGGACCTGGCGGATTGGCGCAGTGGCGGGTTTCCGCCAGCGCCCCGGTGAACGGCCGGGGCAACACGCGACACCGTCAAGCACGGTCCGTCACAATGGGGTCCGTTCGCGTGAGGACGACGCGCGGGCGTACGGCACGAACGGGGAGCGAGCGGCGCCATGGACGGACTGGTGGAGTTCAAGACCGAGGACGGTGCCCAGGTGGTGGTGGAGGCCGTCGACGAGGAGACCGGCGCCCGCCTGGTCGCCCGCGGCGACGGCCCGGCGCAGGCGGCGCGCACCTTCGAGAGCGCGCTGGAGGGGGTCCGCGCGGCGGCCACCTCCGCCCTGCGGGTCTTCCGGGACGGCACGCTCAGACCCGACTCCGTGGAGCTGGAGTTCGGGGTGCGGCTGAGCGCCGAGGCCGGCGCGGTCATCGCCAAGGGCACCGCGGAAGGCCATCTGGTGGTGAAGCTGCACTGGTCACCGGGGACGTCGGCCCCCGCGGCACCGGCGGGCGGGGAGGCCGCCGGCCGGTCATGACGGGCGGTACCGCCTGGCACGCCCGGATCCGGTGCGGGCGCAAGACCGGCGCGGGATTCCTCGTCACCGAACGGCTGCTGCTCACCTGCGCGCACGTCGTCGTGCGGCACGGGACCGAGCCGGTCACCGTGTCCTTCCCGGGCCGCCGGGACCTGCGCGGGCTGACCGCGCGGGTCGCCTTCCACGGGCCCTGGCGGGAGGACGGCGACAACGACCGCGGCGACCTGGCCGTCCTCGAACTGGACCGGACGGTCCCCGTGCGCCCCGCCGTGTTCGCCCCGCCCGGCGCGGCCCCGCGCGCGGCCGAACTGTTCGCCTACGGGTTCCCGCCCCGGCTCGACGACGGGGTGCTCGCCGTCTACCGGGCGGTGCCCGGCCCGCTCATCGCGGACGAGTGGACGCAGTTGGACGCGCTCACCGCGCACGGGCAGCCGCTGGTGGGCGGGTTCAGCGGGGCGGCGGTCACGCTGCACGACCACACGGTCGTCGGCATGGTCACCTCCACCACGAGCACGCACGTCGGCAGGATGCTGCCGGTCGAGGTGATGGCGCGGTACTGGGCGGGGCTCGGCGACCTGGTGCCGCCGCCCCGCCTCGGACCGGACGCGGGCCGGCTGGAGACCCTGCTGCGCCGGGCCGAGCAACTCCGCCCGGACTGCGACCCGAACCGGCTGTACGCCTCCGCCGTGGACCTCTTCGCCCCGCAGCCGGAGCGGTTGTTCACGACCCTGCGGGAAGCGGCGGACTACGTACGCACCGAGGTCCCCGACCTCACCGCCGAGGACCGCTTCGCCGACGGCCTCCAGCGCGTCCTGGACGAGTGGACGGCCCCGGACCGGCAGGCCGCGCGGCCCCGCCCGCCCGCCCACCCCGACGAGCGCACCGACCCCCGGGAGCCGGCGCCCCGCCCCGGCCCGGGGGAGCCGGACGCCCCGGCGAGGGGCCGCCAGGCCCGCGCGCGATGGGACGAACCGGCCCCGGCCCGGATGCCCACGCCCGTGCCCGGGCCCGCGGCCGCGTCCGCCGCCGCGCTCCGGTGCGCAC
>NZ_JBQOUX010000008.1:0-114495 GCF_052216785.1 Streptomyces sp. JW3
CTCCCCCTCGCCGCCGCCGGACTCCTCAACCCCATGATCGCCGGAGCCGCGATGGCCTTCTCCTCCGTCTTCGTGGTCACCAACAGCCTCCGGCTCCGCACATTTCGCTGAGGTCTCGAACCCCGGCTGCCTCTGGAGTCCGGCACTCCCCTCACATAAGCTCTTCACAAGGCTCGCGCATCTTCCTTACGCTGGGGTCTCGTTCGGCATACCGGTCTCTTGTCCACTCTCTGGACATAACCAAGAGACGCAGCTCACAGTGATCCGAACGTAACCATCGGAGGGGTTCGAAGGTCTAAGTTGACAATGCCGGGAAGCGTCTTGGGGGGCGTGCACCGGCATCCGGGACCGTCTTGGGGGACTTTCCCGGAGATGCGTTGCCGGGGCACGTACACCGGGAAGCTTTGAGCGGCCCTCCCGGAGGTGCGCTGTCCCGGCAGATCGCAGTCGACAGCAG
Source organism: Streptomyces sp. JW3 (assembly GCF_052216785.1). Classification (NCBI taxonomy): domain Bacteria; kingdom Bacillati; phylum Actinomycetota; class Actinomycetes; order Kitasatosporales; family Streptomycetaceae; genus Streptomyces; species Streptomyces sp. JW3. The sequence continues at coordinate 458 of NZ_JBQOUX010000008.1, forward strand.
TAACGGCAGTACGGCAGTACAGCGATTCAGGCGCTGTCCTCACATACGCCCGGCCGGATCCCGTGGGGGGAATCCGCACCGGGACATGGGAAGGCGCCCTGGTCGTCGGCCCGTGGGGGGACCGGCGCCGGGGCGCCTTTCACTTGCCGCCGTGAGCTCAGTACACGAAAAGTCCCGTACCGCCGGGCGGTACGGGACTCTCGGCTCTCGGTCTCAGCGCGCCTCGACGGGCACGAAGTCGCGCTCGACCACGCCGGTGTAGATCTGCCGCGGGCGGCCGATGCGGGAACCCGGCTCCTTGATCATCTCGTGCCACTGGGCGATCCAGCCCGGCAGCCGGCCCAGCGCGAACAGGACCGTGAACATCTCGGTCGGGAAGCCCATCGCCCGGTAGATCAGACCGGTGTAGAAGTCGACGTTCGGGTAGAGGCTGCGCGAGACGAAGTAGTCGTCGGAGAGCGCGTGCTCCTCCAGCTTCAGGGCGATGTCCAGCAGCTCGTCGGACTTGCCGAGGGCGGAGAGGACATCGTGCGCGGCAGCCTTGATGATCTTGGCGCGCGGGTCGAAGTTCTTGTAGACCCGGTGGCCGAAGCCCATCAGGCGGACGCCGTCCTCCTTGTTCTTCACCTTGCGGATGAAGGAGTCGACGTCGCCGCCGGCGTCGCGGATGCCTTCCAGCATCTCCAGCACCGACTGGTTGGCGCCGCCGTGCAGCGGGCCCCACAGCGCGTTGATGCCGGCCGAGATCGACGCGAACATGTTGGCCTGCGAGGAGCCGACCAGGCGGACCGTGGAGGTCGAGCAGTTCTGCTCGTGGTCCGCGTGCAGGATCAGCAGCTTGTCGAGGGCCGCGACGACGGTCGGGTCCAGCTCGTACTCCTGGGCGGGCACCGAGAACGTCATGCGCAGGAAGTTCTCGACGTAGCCGAGGTCGTTGCGCGGGTAGACGAAGGGGTGGCCGACCGACTTCTTGTAGGCGTACGCCGCGATCGTCGGAAGCTTGGCGAGCAGCCGGATCGTGGAGAGGTTGCGCTGCTGCTCGTCGAACGGGTTGTGGCTGTCCTGGTAGAACGTGGACAGCGCGGAGACCACCGACGACAGCATGGCCATCGGGTGGGCGTCGCGCGGGAAGCCCCGGTAGAAGTTCTTGACGTCCTCGTGCAGCAGGGTGTGCTGCGTGATCTCGTCCTTGAACGACGCCAGCTCGTCGACCGTCGGCAGCTCACCGTTGATCAGCAGGTAGGCCACCTCCAGGAAGGTGGAGCGCTCGGCCAGCTGCTCGATCGGGTAGCCGCGGTAGCGGAGAATCCCCGCCTCGCCGTCCAGATACGTGATGGCGGATTTATAGGCGGCGGTGTTCCCGTACCCGCTGTCCAGCGTGACCAGACCGGTCTGGGCGCGGAGCTTCCCGATGTCGAAGCCCTTGTCGCCGACGGTGCTGTCGATCACCGGGTAGGTGTACTCGCCGTCGCCGTACCGCAGTACTACAGAGTTGTCGCTCACGTCTTCCCTCACCGACGTAGTGCCTCATCTTCGAGGTGCCCTGACTGTCTCTACCATCCCCCACTTGGCTCAGGAGAGTGCACTCGGGGTCGACCATCGGGCCTATCGGCGGCACTGAGTGCCGCCAACTTGCTCATCCTGCCCCCTGAGTCCCCCGTCGGGAAGTGGTCTGTGACCTTCGCGACTCATTTGATCGATCATTTGTTACGTGGTGACGGCGCCGAGCCGGAAATCCAGCGCCGTGCAGCGCCGTCCGGCGGAGACCGTGCGGACCGCCTGGCCGATCGCCTTGCGCGAACCGACCAGGACGACCAACCGTTTCGCCCGGGTGACCGCCGTATACAACAGGTTTCGCTGGAGCATCATCCAGGCGCCGGTGGTCACCGGGATCACCACCGCCGGGTACTCACTGCCCTGCGAGCGGTGGATGGTCACCGCGTAGGCGTGCGCCAGTTCGTCGAGTTCGTCGAACTCGTACGGGACCTCCTCGTCCTCGTCGGTCAGTACGGTGAGCCGCTGCTCCACCGGGTCGAGGGAGGTGACGACGCCGACCGTCCCGTTGAAGACGCCGTTCTCCCCTTTCTCGTAGTTGTTCCTGACCTGAGTGACCTTGTCGCCGACCCGGAAAACGCGTCCGCCGAACCGCTTCTCCGGCACGTCCGGCCGCCCCGGTGTGACGGCCTGCTGGAGCAGCCCGTTGAGCGTGCCCGCGCCGGCCGGTCCCCGGTGCATCGGAGCGAGCACCTGCACGTCGCGGCGCGGGTCGAGCCCGAACCTGGCCGGGATGCGGCGCGCCGCCACGTCCACGGTGAGCCGGCCCGCCTCCTCCGTGTCGTCCTCGACGAAGAGGAAGAAGTCCTTCATGCCGTCGGTGAGGGGGTGCCGGCCGGAGTTGATCCGGTGCGCGTTGGTGACCACGCCGGACTGCTGGGCCTGCCGGAAGACGCGGGTGAGCCGGACGGCGGGCACGGGGCTGCCGTCGGCGAGCAGATCGCGCAGCACCTCCCCGGCGCCGACCGACGGCAGCTGGTCCACGTCCCCGACGAACAGCAGGTGCGCGCCCGGCGGCACCGCCTTCACCAGCTTGTTGGCGAGCAGCAGGTCCAGCATCGACGCCTCGTCGACCACCACCAGGTCGGCGTCGAGCGGCCGGTCCCGGTCATAGGCCGCGTCGCCGCCCGGCTTCAGCTCAAGCAGCCGGTGCACGGTGGACGCCTCGGCGCCGGTCAGCTCCGCCAGCCGCTTGGCGGCCCGGCCGGTCGGCGCGGCGAGCACCACCTTCGCCTTCTTCGCGCGGGCCAGCTCCACCACCGACCGCACCGTGAACGACTTGCCGCAGCCCGGCCCGCCGGTCAGCACCGCGACCTTCTCGGTCAGCGCCAGCTTCACGGCGGCCTCCTGCTCGGGCGCCAGCTCGGTCCCGGTGCGCCGCTTCAGCCAGCCCAGCGCCTTGTCCCACTCGACGTCCCGGAAGGCCGGCATCCGGTCCTCCTCGGCCCGCAGCAGCCGCCGCAGCTGACCGGCCAGCGACAGCTCGGCGCGGTGGAAGGGCACCAGGTAGACGGCGGTGACGGGGTCTCCCCCCTGCGGATCGGGCACCTTCTCCCGTACGACGCCGGGGTCCTGGCCGTCCTCCGCCGGCTCGGCGGCCAGCTCGGCGAGGCACTCGATGACCAGCCCGGTGTCGACCTGGAGCAGCTTCACCGCGTCGGCGATCAGCTTTTCCTCGGGGAGATAGCAGTGCCCCTGGTCGGTGGCCTGGCTCAGCGCGTACTGGAGGCCCGCCTTCACCCGGTCCGGGCTGTCGTGCGGGATGCCCACGGACTGGGCGATCTTGTCGGCGGTGAGGAAGCCGATGCCCCAGACGTCGGAGGCGAGCCGGTAGGGCTGGTTCTTCACCACCGAGATCGAGGCGTCGCCGTACTTCTTGTAGATCCGCACCGCGATGGAGGTGGACACCTCGACGGTCTGGAGGAAGAGCATGACCTCCTTGATCGCCTTCTGCTCCTCCCAGGCGTCGGCGATCTTCCTGGTCCGCTTCGGACCGAGCCCCGGGACCTCGATCAGCCGCTTCGGCTCCTCCTCGATGATCTGGAGGGTGTCCACCCCGAAGTGCTGGGTGATGCGGTCCGCGAAGACCGGCCCGATGCCCTTGACCAGGCCGGAGCCGAGGTAGCGGCGGATGCCCTGGACGGTGGCGGGCAGCACGGTGGTGTAGTTCTCGACGTGGAACTGCTTGCCGTACTGGGGATGCGACCCCCAGCGGCCCTCCATCCGCAGCGACTCCCCGGCCTGCGCGCCGAGCAGCGCGCCGACGACGGTGAGCAGGTCGCCGCCGCCTCTGCCGGTGTCGACCCGGGCGACCGTGTAGCCGTTCTCCTCGTTGGCGTACGTGATGCGCTCGAGGACGCCTTCGAGGACGGCGAGTCGCCGTTCGCCGGGGGTGGTCGCGGACTGGTCGGTCATGATCCGACGGTATCGGTGGGGTGTGACAGAGGGCGGCCGGGCAGGGGGTTGCTCAGTACCCTTGGCACATGGACTACGCGAAGATGCGCGCCATCGCCGCCGACCTCGGTGCTTACGCCGAACAGCTGGAAGGGAGCTGGAGGGTCGAGATCGGGCCGGCCGGGCCGATACTGGCCATGATGTGTCCCTCGAAGCGACACGAGGGCGCAATTCGTCGCATCTGCAAGCAACTGGACGCGCAGCTCCTTCGCACTCATCCCGGTTACATCTGCGCGAACGGCCCCGAGATCGAGCACCCGGCGATCGGCCGCATGCGTCGGCCCGATGCCGTCGTCATCCCTGAGGCCGTCCTCGACGAGGAGGGTCTCGCCGTCGACGCGACGCAGGTGCTGGCCGCCGTCGAGATCGTGTCGCCGTCCAACCCGAACAATGACTACGACGCGAAGCTGGCCGACTATCCGGCCATGGGCATCCCGCACTACCTGATCGTCGACCCGCGTACCGGCACGATCGAGGTGCATTCCGAGCCGTGCAAGGGCCGTTACCTCGGCACGGAGCCGTACATCTTCGGCGACTCGGTGCCGTTCGGGCCGTGGACCGTGGCGACGTCGGAGTTCCGGCGGTACGGGAAGGACGGCTAGGAAGGGGTTCCGGGGCGGCTGTTACAGGGATGTCGATCTTCTGAGGTAACCGTGCGGGCCTGTTGATCGTCTTGTCGTATGCCCTGTCGTACGCCAGCCCGAGAACGGTTCCCCCTCCTATGAGAGCCACGCGCCCCGCCCTGTTCGACCGTCTGCCCGGCCGCCCCATCGCCGCCGTACTGGCCGCCGCCGGTGTGCTCGCCGGTGTCATGGTCGGCCAGGGCGGACTGGACACGGTGGTCGGCTGCGGGATCGCGCAGGACGCGTACGCGTCGCAGACCGCGGCGGACTGGGTGGCGGGCGCCGACCACGTGGTCGTGGCGACGCCCACCGGCGAGAAGGAAACCAACCGCAAGGACTACACCGAGGGTTCGGTGAAGTACGTGGCCGACCGGGACGTGACCTTCCGTACGGACGACGTCGTCTGGTCCGCCGGGTCGCCCCGGCAGGCGATGGGCGACGGTTTCGACCTGGTCGCCTCCGGCTGGCGGGTCTACGCGAGCGGTACGCGCGTCAAGCGGACGGCCGCGGCGGCGCCCCGGCTGGAGCCGGGGCACACCTATCTGCTGGCGGTGCGGTGGGTGGACGACGGGTGGGTGGTGCTCGGGGAGGGCGCGGCCGTGCCGTTCGACGACCATGTCGCCGGGCAGGGCGAGTGGTGCGGGCGGGTGCTGAGCAAGGAGGACGTGGCGCTCGGGGAACGGTTCTCCCGCGAGGACGACAGCAGTCTGGAGGAGGACGTGTGGGGGCAGGGTGAGGAGGCGGTCGCCGCGGCGTTGCGGGGGGCGAAGAAGTCCTGACCGGCCCGCTTGCCGGTGCCAGCAGGCTCCGGCCGAACATCAGGGTCGAACGACGCCACCGTCCGTGGGGCGGGGCTTGAGGCTCTTGAGGGTTTTGAGGAACGGGGTGAAGGCGGCGGCGGTGAAGGTGACGGTGGCCCGGTGCGGGGCCTTGGTGTCGCGGACGGCTATGTGGGTGGGGGTGTCCGCCAGCTCGACGCACTCGTTGCCGTCGCCTTCGCCGGAGTAGGTCGATTTACGCCAGTTGTTCATGTGGGGCCTCACAACTCTTTCGCCAGCCGGTGGATGAAGTCGCGCGAGGGTTCCGGGGCCAGTGACACGACTTCCATCTTATGGAACCGCGTTCGATAAGCGCCGAGTTGCGCTTCGGAGTCGAGGAAGACCGAGCCGTGGGGCGCGTCCCGCAATACGGTGTCCAGCCTGGGCACCGGGCCGCCCGCGTAGGTCATCGTGCTCGACGCCCTGGCGAAGCCGTCCAGGTCGAACGGGATGACGCGCAGGGTGACATGGGTCGCCTCGGACAGGTCGAGGAGACGGGCGAGCTGGGCCTTCGACGCGGCCCGGTCGCTGACTCTGATCCGCAGCGCCGCCTCGTGGATCAACGCCTCGTACGGGATGGCGAGCTTCTGGCGCGCTCTGCGGTGTTCGATGCGCACCTCGAGTTCCTCGGCGGTCAGTTCCGGCAGCCTGGACGAGAAGACGGCCCGCGAGTAGTCCTCCGTCTGCAACAGGCCCGGCACGTACAGAATCGCCACGTGCCGCAGGAAGCGAGCGTGGTGTTCCAGCTCGGACAGGTCCAGAAACGGCGTGGGCAGTCGCCCCCGGTAGGTCTCCCACCAGCCGCGCGTCCGGTCCGTGGCCATGTCCGCCAACGCGTCGACGTACTCCGTGTCCGTGCAGGCGTAGTGGGATGCGAGTCGGCGCAGGCGCTCCTCGCTCACCCCCGTGAGGCCCAGTTCGATGTGGCTGATCTGCGCCCTGCTCACCCCGAGCAGCGCCGCTGCCTCGACGACCGTCAGGCCGGCTGCCTCGCGAAGCCTGCGTAGTTCCGTGCCCAGGCGTACCTGACGTGCTGTGGGTTCGCGCCTTTGCACCATGCGGGTGGCTCTCCTCTTTCGGGGGCCGATCAGGCGATCAGCTTGTCACGGGTAGCAGAATACCCGTACCGTCAGTGACGCGATGAACGCATTGCGTTGCAGAACTTTCCTCCCACTCACCGGAGTCGATGACGCATGTCCGAAAGCTGGGACTACACCCTTCAGATCCCGAACGACCTCCGGGCGGTCACCGTCTGCCGCCGCACCCTCCGTCTCATCCTCACCATGCACGGACTGATCCGCCTGGTCGATGTCGCGGAGCTGCTCGCCACCGAACTGGTCTCCAACGCCGTACGCCACACGAAGGGACCCGCCGCGCTGCGGGTGCGCTGGGCGCCGCCGGGGACGTTGCGGATCGGGGCGTGGGACAGCGATCCGCAGCCGCCGGAACCGTCCTCGCCGGCCCTGCGGGCGGAGGAGATGGAGGAGGGGCGGGGGCTGGCTCTCGTGCGGGCGTGCTCCGACGGGTGGGGGTGGTATCCGCTGGCCGGGGGCGGGGACCGGGGCAAGTACGTGTGGTGCGAGCTGGGGCGGCCTGAGCGATGACACTTCGGCGCCAAGTGTCATCCATTCCCGGAGAGACCCAGGCCCAGACCTCCGGACATCTGTGGCAACGCCGGTTGGACGTCCGGCTCTTGAGTCACCCGGGCACCAAAGCGCATGACTTGTCGCGGTGCTCTGGCCTGCCCCCACCGGTCGGGCTAATTTCGGAGCACAAGATGCCCATACCAGGGCATCCCGACATAGGGGGAACATTGCGCAAGCTCGCCGCATCGATCGCCGGTATGACGCTCGCCCTGGGGGCGCTCGGAGTCACCCTGGCGCCGGGCGCCGCCGCGGCCACGCCCTGTCCGTCCGGCGCGGTCTGCATCCGCGAGACCAACGGGACCATCCTGAACAAGAACATCTTCTACAGCTACGGCGCCCACAACCTGTCCAACGTGACCGGCACCCGGGTGCTCGTGAACAACCAGACCGGAGGCGCCGGCTTCCAGATCTGCAAGGGCTACAACGGGGCCGACTGCTACCCCGTGCAGCGCGCCGTCGGCGCCTACGCGCCGTACGACTTCACGCCGATCAACTCCGTGGTGCTGGTGCGGTAGGGGCGGCGGACGGGGAGTCGACGGACACCTGTAGTTCCGTGACCCACGCGTCCTGGTCCGCCGGGCACTCCAGGCTGACCTCCCGGGGGTGCCCGGTCGCCCGGTAGCCGTTGGCGTCGATCCAGCGGGCCAGCGCCTGGGCCGCGGGGAGCACGGCGGTCATCGGGCCGCGGTGCACGATGGCCGCCGCCGGGCCGAGAGGCGGCAGGTCCAGGACGCGGAAGATGTCGTCCCGGAGCGGGGCGGAGACCTGGACAGCGGCGTGGACGCCGATCCGGCCACCGCCCTCCGGGGCGTCCTCGTAGTAGGCGATGCCCGGACCGGCGGGCGTGATGCCCGCCGCGTCCAGGCGGCGGAACAGCTCGTCGTAGAGCGGGCCGATGACCGGGCCGATGTCCTCGGGCTCGAAGCTCGCGGCGGTCGCGGTCAGTTCGGCCACGCGGACGGCCGGGACGGCCTTGATGACGATGTCGTACATGGGCGGATGCCCCTCGCTCTCGATCGCTCGGAGCCTCGCCTCGATCCGGACCAGCCGCGCCTCGGCGGCGGCCATGTCGGCCTCCAGCTCGGCCCGCCGCAGCCGCAGCATGCCGCGCAGTTCCCCGGTGCCGACCTTCTCCTCCAGGATGGCCCGCACCTGATGCAGCGTGAAGCCGAGATCCTTGAGCGCGATGATCCGGTTGAGGCGGGCGAGCTGGGCTGCGGTGTAGTAGCGGTATCCGCTGGCGGGGTCGGTGCGGGCCGGGCGCAGCAGACCGGTGGCGTCGTAGTGCCGCAGCATCCGGACCGAGACGCTGCCGTGCCGGGCGAACTCTCCGATGGTGAACATGATGTCTCCGAGCTGACCGCCTGACACGGTGTGAGGGTCAACAGTCGCGCGGTTCGGCGGGTGCGGTGGCGGTGAGGTGGGTGGTGAAGAAGGTGGCGAGTCTGGTGACGGCCGGGGTGACGTGTTCGTCCCTGTCGTACAGGGAGACATGGGTGGCGCCGTCGATGACGAAGAGTTCCTTGGGCTCGGCCGCCTTCTCGACGGCCGCCCGGCTGATGTGGGCGGTGTTCGCCTCGGAGCCGACGATCATCAGCAGCGGGCGGGGCGCGATGAGGTGGATCAGGGCGTAGGAGTCGTACTGGATCATCTGGTCCAGATTGCGGACCGGCCAGGGCTGGACCGCGCGGGGGTGGTGGCCGCGCGCGGTGCGGTAGTACTCGTAGGTCTCCTCGTCCACCTCCTCGGTGATCCATTCCTGCCGGGGCAGGGCCTCGCCGCGGGCCTCGGCGGTGCGCGCGGCCCCGGCGAGTTCCAGCATGGCGCGCAGCGCCTCGGGGGTCCGGGTGCGGTCCAGACCGTCGCGCATCACCGTGCCCAGGTCCCCGGCACTGACCGTGGCGACCGCCTTGATCCGCAGATCGGTCTGGGCGGCGTACGGGACGTACCCCCCGGACGCGCAGATGCCCAGGGCGCCGATGCGCTCCGGGTCGATCTCCTCGCGGGTGGTCAGGAAGCTGACGGCGCATTTGATGTCCTCGGCGCGCTGGAAGGGGTTCTCCAGGCCGCGCGGCTCGCCCTCGCTCTCACCCTGGCAGGCCGGGTCGAAGACCAGGGCGGCGAATCCCTCGCGGGCCAGGCGCTCGGCGTAGACGCTCGCCGTCTGCTCCTTCACGCCGCCGCCCGGATGGGAGACGACGACGGCCGGGAGCCGGCCGGCCGCGGGGGTGTCCGGCAGGAAGAGGAGGCCGGCCAGCCGGAGGTTGTCGCTGCGGAAGGTGACGTCTGTCTTCATGACGGCGAGTCTCGTGGGCGTCGCCCGTCGGGATAAGGGGTCGGGGCTGGCCCCCCTTGCCGTGCGGCCCGGCATGGCAGGCTTGAGCGGGTGAGCAGCGAGCTGGGTGACTTCCTCAAGGCCCGCCGCAGGGCGCTGAGCCCCGCGGCGGCCGGCCTCCCGGGCGGTGGCCGGCGCCGGGTGCCGGGGCTGCGCCGGGAGGAGGTCGCCCTGCTGGCGTCGGTCAGCCCCGACTACTACGCCCGCCTGGAGCAGGGGCGCAGGCGGGCCTCCGAGCCGGTGCTGGAAGCCCTGGCGCGGGTACTGCGGCTCAGCGCGGACGAGCGTGCGTACCTCTTCGGCCTCTCGGGCAAGGACTCCGGCCGGCCGCGCCGGCGCCCCGCGCAACGGGTCCGGCCGCAGTTGCGGCGGCTGCTCGACGACCTCACGTACACCCCGGCCCTGGTCCTCGGCCGGTGCACCGACATCCTGGCCTGGAATCCGCCGGCCGCCGCACTGTTCACCGACTTCGCCCTGCTCCCGGCCGAGCGGCGCAACTTCGTACGCCTGGTGTTCCGCGAACCGGCGGTACGGGCGCTGTACGTCGACTGGCACTACATGGCGCGGGCGTGTGTGGCGCAGTTGCGGATGGAGACCGCCCAGGACCCGGCCGATCCGCGGCTGACGGCGCTGGTGGCGGAACTCTCGGCGCGGGACGCCGATTTCCGGCGGTGGTGGGACGATCACCGGGTGGCCACGCGGACCGCCGGCAGCAAGGCCATGCGCCACCCGGTGGCCGGCGACCTCACCCTGGAGTGGTCCAGCCTGACCGACGCGGCCGACCCGGACCAGCAGCTCATCACCCTCACCGCCGCGCCCGGCACGCCCTCGCACGACGGACTGCGGCTGCTGGCCTCCTGGCCGGCCGCCGTACCGCGGTCGGCCCGTTCAGACCGCCGGCCATCCCCGTAGCGCCATGTCGGCCACCAGCTGGAGCTCCTCGCGGCTCGCGCCGCTCGTCGCCTGGACGGCGATGCCGTTGGCGACGGTCATCAGATAGCGGGCCAGGGTGCCGGGGTCGGCGGCGGCGGGCAGGTCGCCCTCGTCGACGGCCCGCCGGAAGCGCTCGCGCAGGCGGTCCGTGCCCTCGTTGCGCCAAGCGGTCAGGGTGTCCCGGGCGGTGCGGCCGGTCTCGCCGGCGGCCAGGGACGCCTGTACGCCGAGGCAGCCGACGGGGCAGTCGGGGTGGGTGGTGGTGCGGACCGAGCCGGTCAGGAACGCGGTGGCCACCTCGCGGGCGGTGGGCTCCCGCAGAGCGCGGGCGAGGTAGGAGGCGGGGCCCTCGGTGTAGCGCTCCAGCGCCTTGCGGAACAGGTCCTCCTTGTTGCCGAAGGCCGCGTACATGCTGGTCCGGGTGATGCCCATCGCGCCGGTCAGGTCGGTGAGGCTGGCGCCCTCGTAGCCCTGCTCCCAGAAGACCCGCATCGCGCGCTCCAGCGCCGCCTCGGCGTCGAAGCCCCTCGGCCGGCCGGTCCGGCCCGGTCCCTTGCCCTGCGGACGCGTCTCCATGCCCCCACCGTACCCCTTCCGTACCGGGCAGTGCAGAAGTGGCGACGGCCGCACTCCCGCGCGGGTCCAGATCCGGACTCGGCCTCCCCCACCCCCTTGCCGGACCGCGGGCAAGTCGACCGAGGAGACGGTCAAGGTGCCGGTGAAGGTGGTCACCGAGGAGAATGTGGCCGGCTTCGACGGCTGAGCGCCGCTGCAAGAACAACGGCTGAGCACCTCATCCACAGCGGGGAGATTGACCCATGTACGACTACGACCTGCTGGTCGTCGGGTCGGCCAACGCCGACCTGGTGATCGGCGTCGACCGCCGGCCGGCCGCCGGGGAGACGGTGCTCGGCACCGACCTGGCCGTCCACCCCGGCGGCAAGGGCGCCAACCAGGCGGTGGCCGCCGCCCGGCTCGGGGCCCGTACGGCGCTGCTGGCCAAGGTCGGCGACGACGACCACGGCCGGCTGCTGCTGGACGCGCAGCGCGCGGCCGGCGTGGACACGGTGGGGGTCCTGGTGAGCGACGTGCCGACCGGCGTCGCGCTGATCACCGTGGACCCGTCCGGGGACAACAGCATCGTCGTCTCGCCGGGCGCCAACGGCCGGCTCACCCCGGGCGACGTCCGGGCCGCGGTCAGCCTCTTCCACGCCTCCCGGGTGGTGTCCGTGATGCTGGAGATCCCGCTGGAGACGGTGGTGGAGGTGGTGCGGAGTCTGACGCCGGACAACCGCTTCGTCCTCAATCCCTCGCCGCCGCGCCCGCTGCCCCGCGAGGTGCTGGACGCCTGCGATCCGCTGATCGTCAACGAACACGAGGCGAAGGTGCTCCTCGGGGCGTCCCGGGTCGGCGACCGGCCCGAGGACTGGGCGCGGATCCTGCTGGCGAAGGGGCCGCGCTCGGTGGTGGTCACGCTGGGCGCCGAGGGCGCGCTGGTGGCCTCGAAGGACGGCGTGACGCGGGTGCCGTCGGTGCCGGTGCGGGCCGTGGACACCACCGGCGCCGGGGACGCGTTCACCGCGGCGCTCGCCCACCGGCTCGGCGCCGGCGCCACCCTCACCGAGGCGGCGGCGTACGCGGCCCGGGTCGGCGCGGCGGCCGTGACGAAGGCGGGGGCGCAGGAGTCGTACCCGACGGCCGAGGAGGTCCGGGCACTGTGAAGAAGACCGGAATACTCAACCGCCGGCTCGCCGGCGAGCTGGCCGGTCTCGGCCACGGGGACGGCGTCCTCGTGTGCGACGTCGGGATGCCGGTTCCGGACGGTCCGCGCGTCGTCGACCTGGCGTTCCGGGCCGGGGTGCCGTCCTTCGCCGACGTGCTGGACGGGCTGCTGGCGGAGCTGGTGGTGGAGGGTGCGACGGGAGCGGCGGAGGTACGGGAGGCCAATCCCGGCGCGGCCCGGCTGCTGGCCGCCCTGCCCGCCCTCGAACTCGTCCCGCACGAACGGCTGAAGGAGCTGTCGGCGGGCGCCCGGCTGGTGGTGCGCACCGGCGAGGCCCGGCCGTACGCCAACGTCCTGCTGCGCTGCGGGGTCTTCTTCTGACCTGCCCCGGCCGACCTGCCCCGGCACACACTTCGGGGGCCCGGTTCACCGACCGGGCCCCCTCGCGTTTCCCCTCCCTCAGGACTCCGCGATCCCCCCAGATCTCCCCCCACGGGTGTCCTGATGCCAAGTACGACACGTCGGGGGCGGGAAGGGTTGCACGGCTTCCGAAGATTTTTTTCGGACGGTCAGCGGCCCGTGTGCTCCGTGAACCGGCGGGCCGTCTGCTCCAGCACCTCGCGCCCGTCCCGCGCCCACAGGGCCTCGTTGAACAGTTCCACCTCGATGGGGCCGGTGTAGCCGGCCGCCTCGACGTAGCCCTGCCACTCGCGCAGGTCGATCGAGCCGTCGCCGAGCTGGCCGCGGCCGTTGAGGACGCCCTCGGGCAGCGGGGTGGTCCAGTCGGCCAGCTGGAAGGTGTGGATGCGGTTGCCCGCGCCCGCCCGGGCGATCTGCGCCGGGGCCTGGTCGTCCCACCAGATGTGGTACGTGTCCACCGTGACGCCGACCTGATGGGCCGGGAAGCGTTCGGCGAGGTCCAGGGCCTGGGTGAGGGTGGAGACCACGCAGCGGTCGGCGGCGTACATGGGGTGCAGCGCCTCGATGGCCAGGCGGACGCCGTGCTCCTCGGCGTAGGGGGCGAGTTCGGCCAGGGCGTCCGCGATGCGGTCGCGGGCGGCGCGGAGGTCCTTGTCGCCGGGCGGCAGGCCGCCGGAGACCAGGACCAGGGTGTCGGTGCCGAGGGTGGCGGCCTCGTCGACGGCGCGCCGGTTGTCGGCCAGGGCGGCCCGGCGGGCGGCCGGGTCGGTGGCGGTGAGGAAGCCGCCCCGGCACAGGGTGGTGACGTGCAGACCGGCGTCGCGGACCAGCCCCGCGGCGGCCTCGACGCCGTACTCCTGGACCGGTTCGCGCCACAGGCCGACGTTGCCGACGCCCAGCTCGCGGCAGGCGGCGGTGAGTTCGGGCAGGGTGAGCTGCTTGACGGTCATCTGGTTGATGCTGAAGCGTTCGAGATCGGTCACTGGTGGACTCCGTACAGGGACAGCAAGGTGCGCATCCGGTCCTCGGCCAGCTTCGGGTCGGGGAACAGGCCGAGGCCGTCGGCGAGTTCGTAGGCGCGGGCCAGGTGCGGCAGGGAGCGGGCCGACTGGAGGCCGCCGACCATCGCGAAGTGGCTCTGGTGGCCGGCCAGCCAGGCCAGGAACACGACGCCGGTCTTGTAGTAGCGGGTCGGGGTCTGGAAGAGGTGGCGGGACAGGGCGACGGTGGGGTCGAGGAGGGACCGGAAGCCGGGGACGTCTCCGGTGTCCAGGACCCGGACCGCCTCGGCGGCCAGCGGGCCCAGCGGGTCGAAGATGCCGAGCAGGGCGTGGCTGAAGCCCTGCTCGTCGCCCGCGATCAGCTCGGGGTAGTTGAAGTCGTCGCCGGTGTAGCAGCGCACGCCCTGCGGCAGCCGGCGGCGCAGGTCGATCTCGCGCTGGGCGTCCAGGAGGGAGACCTTGATGCCGTCGACCTTGTCGGGGTGGGCGGCGATGACCTCCAGGAAGGTGTCGGTCGCCGCGTCGAGGTCGGCGGCGCCCCAGTAGCCCTCCAGGGCCGGGTCGAACATCGGGCCCAGCCAGTGCAGGATCACCGGTTCGGCGGACTGGCGCAGCAGGTGGCCGTAGACCTCCAGGTAGTCGTCCGGGGTCCTGGCGGTGGCGGCCAGGGCGCGGGAGGCCATCAGGATGGCCTGGGCGCCGGACTCCTCGACGACGGCGAGCTGTTCCTCGTAGGCGGCGCGGATGTCGGCGAGGGTGCCGGTGGTCAGCTGGTCGGTGCCGACGCCGCAGGCGATCCGGCCGCCGGTGGCCTTCGCCTCGGCGGCGGAGCGGCGGACGAGTTCGGCGGCGCCGGCCCAGTCCAGGCCCATGCCGCGCTGGGCGGTGTCCATCGCCTCGGCGACGCCGAGGCCGTGCGACCACAGGTGGCGGCGGAAGGCGAGGGTGGCGTCCCAGTCGACGGCGGCCGGGCCGTCCGGGGTGGTGTCGGCGTACGGGTCGGCGACGACGTGCGCGGCCGAGAAGACCGTACGGGAGGTGAAAGCGCTTCCCGAGGAGAAGGCCAGGGGTTCGGCGCGGGGCTGGTAGGCGCGCAGGGTGCCGTCGGGGCCGGGAAGGCGGAGGGTCACAGCGCGATCTCCGGTACGTCCAGGCGGCGGCCCTCGGCGGAGGACTTGAGGCCCAGCTCGGCGAGCTGGACGCCGCGAGCACCGGCCAGCAGGTCCCAGTGGTAGGGGGCGCCGGCGTAGACGTGCCGCAGGAACAGCTCCCACTGGGCCTTGAAGCCGTTGTCGAACTCGCCGTTGTCCGGCACTTCCTGCCACTGGTCGCGGAAGGCGTAGGTGGCGGGGATGTCCGGGTTCCAGACCGGCTTGGGGGTGGCGGAGCGGTGCTGGACGCGGCAGTTGCGCAGGCCCGCGACGGCCGACCCTTCGGTGCCGTCCACCTGGAACTCGACCAGTTCGTCCCGGTTGACCCGGACCGCCCAGGAGGAGTTGATCTGCGCGATCGCGCCGCCGTCCAGTTCGAAGACGCCGTACGCGGCGTCGTCGGCGGTGGCGTCGTAGGGCTTGCCGTTCTCGTCCCAGCGCTGCGGGACGTGGGTGGCGGTGAGCGCCTGGACGGAGGTGACCCGGCCGAACAGCTCGTGCAGCACGTACTCCCAGTGCGGGAACATGTCGACGACGATGCCGCCGCCGTCCTCCGCGCGGTAGTTCCAGGACGGGCGCTGGGCGTCCTGCCAGTCGCCCTCGAACACCCAGTAGCCGAACTCGCCGCGCACGGACAGGATCCGGCCGAAGAAGCCGCCGTCGATGAGGCGCTTGAGCTTGAGCAGGCCCGGCAGGAACAGCTTGTCCTGGACGACGCCGTGCTTGATGCCGGCCGCCTGCGCCAGCCGGGCCAGCTCCAGGGCGCCGTCCAGGCCGGTGGCGGTCGGCTTCTCGGTGTAGATGTGCTTGCCGGCGGCGATCGCCTTCCTGATCGCCTCCTCGCGGGCCGAGGTCACCTGCGCGTCGAAGTAGATGTCGACGCTGTCGTCGGCCAGCACCGCGTCCAGGTCGGTGGAAACGTGCTCGATGCCGTGCCGCTCCGCCAGCGCCTTGAGCGCGTACTCGCGACGGCCGACCAGCACCGGCTCCGGCCACAGCACGGTGCCGTCGCCGAGGTCGAGGCCGCCCTGCTCGCGCAGGGCCAGGATGGAGCGGACCAGGTGCTGGCGGTAGCCCATGCGCCCCGTCACACCGTTCATGGCGATACGCACCGTCTTGCGTGTCACGTCGTTCCCTTCGTACGCGGTCTGCGCGCCGCATCCGCCGGGCGGGCGTGATAGCAAGCGCTTTCTATCTGATACGAAGCTAGCCTGTGGACGGTGGTCCGGACAAGACCACGGCCGGGGGTTACAGGCGCGGTCGGCGGACAATGACGCGGAGGACGAGGACATGACGGTGACCCTGGCGGACGTGGCGGCCCGCGCGCAGGTCTCCCCCGCGACGGTGTCGCGCGTGCTGAACGGGAACTACCCGGTCGCCGCGGCCACCCGGGAGCGGGTGCTGAAGGCGGTCGACGAGCTGGACTACGTACTCAACGGGCCCGCGAGCGCGCTCGCCGCCGCCACCTCCGACCTGGTCGGCATCCTGGTGAACGACATCGCCGACCCGTTCTTCGGGATCATGGCGAGCGCGATCCAGTCCGAGATCGGCGGGCCGGGCGGCCGGGCCGGCGGGGAGCGACTCGCCGTGGTCTGCAACACGGGCGGCGTCCCCGAGCGCGAGCTGACCTACCTCACGCTGCTGCAACGGCAGCGGGCGGCGGCCGTGGTGCTGACCGGCGGGGCGGTGGAGGACGCGCCGCACCAGGCGGCGGTGGCGGCGAAGCTGCGCCGGCTGGCGGAGGCGGGCACCCGGGTGGTGCTGTGCGGGCGGCCGCCGGCCCCGGGGACCGGGGCGATCGCGCTGACCTTCGACAACCGGGGCGGCGGCAAGGAACTGACCGAGCATCTGATCGGGCTCGGACACCGGCGGGTCGGGTACATCGCGGGCCCCGAGGAACGGACCACCACCCGGCACCGGCTGGAGGGCCACCGGGCCGCGCTGGCCGCGCACGGCATCGCGGAGGACCCGCGCTGGACGGTGCACGGCCGCTACGACCGCCGCTCCGGCCACGAGGCCACGCTGGAACTGCTGCGCCGGGACCCGTCGCTGACGGCGGTGGTCGCGGCGAACGACTCCGTCGCGCTGGGCGCCTGCGCGGCGCTGCGGGAGTCCGGGCTGCGCATCCCGGCGGACGTGTCGGTGGCCGGCTTCGACGACCTGCCGTTCAGCGTCGACGCGGTGCCGGCGCTGACGACGGTGCGGCTGCCGCTGGCGGCGGCGGGCGCCCGGGCCGGGCGGATCGCGATGGGGCGGGAGGAGGCGCCGCCCGGCGGGATCGCGACGGTGCGGGGGGAGCTGATGGTACGGGGGTCCTCCGGCGCGCCGCGGGAGTAGGTGCCGGGCGCGGGGCTCCGGTGCGGGCCCCGTTCGACCTGGCCGGCCTGGTCCGCGAACGCCGGACGGACCGAGTCGCGCGGGTGCGCCCTCATCGACGGAGTGAGGCGCGGCACAGCGGGTAGTGTCCGAAATCATGAAACTGGCGTTCTCCACCCTCGGCGTCCCCGGAATGCCCGTGCCCGATGTGCTGCGGCTCGCGACGGAGCACGGCTGGCACGGCATCGAACTGCGCGCCCACCCCGAGGAACCGGTGCACCCCGGCCTGTCCCCCGCCGAACGGGCCGCGGTGGCGGCCGAGTTCGCGGCGGCGGGCGTCACGCTCCTGTGCGTCGCGGGCTACGCGCGCGTCGCGGCCCCCGGCGACGACGCCCCCGTCCTCGCCGAACTCCGCGCCCTGCTCGATCTCGCCCGCGACCTGGGCGCCCCGTACATCCGGGTCTTCCCCGGCGGCGGCACCGGGCAGAGCACCGAGGAGGCGGACGCGACGGCCGCCCGGCGGCTCGGCACGGCCGCCGAGTACGCCACCGAGGCGGGCGTGCGGATCCTGCTGGAGACCCATGACTCGCACCGCACCGGCGCCGCCGCGATCCGGGTCCTCGGCCTGGTCGGGCACCGTCAGGCCGGTGCGCTGTGGGACGTGATGCACACCTGGCTGGGCGGCGAGCAGCCGGTGGAGTCCTACGCCGCGCTCTCCCCGCATCTCGGCTATGTGCAGGTCAAGGACATCGCCTCGGCCGACGACACCACGCCGCTGCCGCTCGGGGAGGGCGTGCTGCCGCTCACCGACTGCGTCGACCTGCTGTCCCGGCAGGGCTGGGACGGCTGGCTGTGCTGGGAGTACGAGAAGCGCTGGTACGAGAACGCCGCCCCGCTGCCCGGTCTGCTGGGCGCGGGACGGCGGCATCTGGCCCGGCTGCTCAACGAGTCGGCCTGAACCGGGCCGGTAGCGCGGTCAGCCGGCCCGGGGCGTCGGGAAGGTACCGGTCCGGCCGGTCTGCCGGGTCCGCAGCGGGTGGCCGTTGCTGATCACGTACGTCATGACGGCGGGCTCCGGCATCCGGGGCGGGGGCGCGGCCGCGGGCGCGGGCGCGGTGCGGCGGGATTCGGCGGTGCCGCCGTAGCGGGTGCCGGTGACGGCCTCGGCGGTCGCCGGAGCCGGGGGTTCGGCCTCCGCCGCCGGCACCGTATCCGGAGCCGCCGCTGGAGCCGCCGCCGTCGCCGTCGTTGGCATCGTGTCGGGCAGCGGCCGGGGTTCGGGGCGTACCCGGTGGCGCGGGGCGCGGCGGCGGGGCGGCCGGGTCAGGGTGATCTGCCGGACGAGTTGCTGGAAGCAGGCCAGGGAGGCCAGTCCGGGCAGCGCGGCGGCCGCGACGTCGACGACCGTGCCGGGCGCCTGGAGCACGCACAGGAACACCGCGATCAGCGAGAAGCCCAGCACGACGCACCAGGCGTGCAGGGCGCGCCGCTGGTGCAGGGCGGCCCGCAGGACGGAGAGCGACGCCATCAGCCAGGGGCCGAAGACCAGCAGCGGCCACCAGGCGACGACCCCGGACTCCAGCCGGGTGACGGCGACGACGCGCAGCGGGTCGTAGGCCACGATGCCGCTGAGCAGGCTCACCGCGGAGGCGATGACGGTGGCGAGGGCGGCGGTGACGTAGCTGACCGCCTCCACGCCGCGCGGGCCGCGGGGCGGACGGGACCGGCGGTGGCTGCGGGCGGTCGCGGGCTCCTTCAGTGGGGGCAGTTCCTCCGTGATGTCCCGCAGGTTGCCCAGCGGGCTGCCCGGGGCCGGGGCGGCGGCCGGTGTCTCGTCGGGGCCGCCGCGGCCGCCCGGCCGGTGCGGCGACGGCTCGCCGGGGCGCTGTTCCTCCAGGGCGTCCTGGAGCATGACGGCCAGTTCCTCGTCCCAGGACATGTCCGGTACGAGGGGTGCCGCGTCGCCCTCGGCGGGAGCGCGGTGCCGGCCGTGGCCCGCCTCGTCATAAACGAATCCCGGGAATGCCCGGCCGTAAACGAGTTCGTCGTCATACACGATAAATAGGGCCCGCTCATTCAGCTCGCGACAGTACTGGCCATTCCTTGATCGCGCCCCAGCGTCTGGTGAAATCGTCCTGAAGTTCACCCAGCACATCCAGGAAATCTCGCAGAATCGGCTCCGTCTCCCTGAGGGCCACAGGGCGTCCGCCTCTCGTCAGAGTTCCGTTCACCGTGGCCGCCGAGTGCACCGGAGCCTGGATGTATGTGTAGGAACCCAACGTGAGCACGTTCGGCGCGGCTGTGCACCCAGTCACCTTGCTCATGTTCCGACTAACGCCGGGTCACCCCTCTGGATGCGCGGCACACGAGTGAACAATTAGCCGGAAAAGTAGTTTATCCGGGTCGGCCGCAGTATCGAAAAGAGCTTTTTCCATTGTCGGAACAATGGGAGCGACGGGCCGGCCGCCGCCGGGCCGGGAGCGAGGTCAGGGCCACCCCGCCGACCAGCAGCGCCGCCGCGCAGCCCTGGGCCGGGGAGACCGACTCGCCCAGGAACAGGGCCGCCGACGACATCCCGAAGACCGGCACCAGGAGCGAGAACGGCGCGACCGCGGAGGCCGGGTGGCGGCGCAGCAGCCAGCCCCAGGCGCCGAAGCCGAAGACGGTCGAGATCCAGGCGACGTAGATCAGCGTGCCGGCGCCCGGCCAGTCCAGCGCGCGCAGCGCGGCCAGGTCGCGGGCGGGACCCTCGGTGAGCAGGGACAGGGCCAGCAGCGGCAGGACCGGGACGGTGCTGACCCACACCATGAAGTTCAGCGCGTCGGGCGGGGCCGCCTTGCGGGTCAGGACGTTGGACCCGCCCCAGCAGGCCGCCCCCGCCACGACCAGCGCGAAGGCGCCCAGCGGTCCCGAGGCGCCCTCGTCCCAGGCCGCGACGCCGATGCCGGCCAGGGCCACCGCCATGCCGGCCAGCCGTACGCGGGTGGGCCGCTCACCCAGGACCGCGGCGGCGATGACGGCCGTGAACACCGCCTGGATCTGGAGCACCAGGGAGGACAGGCCGGCCGGCATACCCGCGTCCATGCCGACGAACACCAGGCCGAACTTGGCCACGCCCAGCACCAGCCCGACCGCCACGATCCACTTCCACGCCACCTTCGGACGGCCCACGAGGAACACCGCGGGCAGGGCGGCGATCAGGAAGCGCAGGGCGGAGAAGAGCAGCGGCGGGAAGTGGTCGAGGCCGATCTCGATCACGGTGAAGTTGACGCCCCAGACGGCGGCGACGAGGACGGCGAGGAGCAGGTGCGACGGTCTCATGCGTCGAGGATGACCGGCGGCGACCGTGAAGCACCAGCGAAGGTTCCTGCATGGTTGGATGAAGCATCGCTTACCGATGTCGGGGAGGGTTCCGTGCTCGATCTTCAGCGGCTGCGCGCGCTGCACGCGGTCTCGGTGCACGGCACTGTGGGGGCGGCCGCCGTCGCGCTGGGCTACACGCCGTCCGCCGTGTCCCAGCAGATCGCCAAGCTGGAGCGGGAGACCCGGACGGTGCTGCTGGAGCGGGAGGGCCGGGGCGTACGGCTCACCGCGGAGGCGCGGCAACTGGCCGACACGGCGCGGGAGCTGATGGCCCTCGTGGAGCGGGCCGAGACGGAGCTGGAGGAGCGGCGGGGGCGGCCGGCCGGGCGGTTGGCCGTCGCCGCGTTCGCGTCGGCGGCGCGCGGGCTGCTGCCCGGGGTGCTGGCGGAACTCGCCCGGGAGCATCCGGCGCTGGACGCGCGGCTGACCGAGGTCGATCCGCATCTGTCGGTGGGGCTGGTGGCCAAGGGAGCGGTCGACCTGGTGGTGGCGCACGACTGGGACATCGCGCCGCTGCCCGCGCCGGCCGGGGTGGAGCAGGCGGTCATCGGGGACGACCTGTGCGATCTGCTGGTGCCCGCGGGGCATCCCTTCGCGGGGCGGGCCGCGGTGCGGCGGGCGGAGCTGGGCGGCGAGCGGTGGATCTGCCAGCCACCGGGGCGGGTCTGCCACGACTGGCTGGTCCGGACCCTGCGGGCGGCCGGGCACGAGCCGGACATCGTGCACCAGGCCGACGAGAACCCGACGCTGGTCGCGCTGGTCGCCGCGGGGCTCGGCGTCGCGCTCATCCCCCGCCTCGGCCGCGGACCGCTGCCCGCGGGGGTGGTGGAGGTGCCGCTCGACCCGATGCCGGTACGGCGGCTGTACGCGCTGTGGCGGACGGGAGCGGCCCGGCGCCCGGCGATCGCGGAGACGGTACGGACGCTGCGCGCGCACTGGCCGGCCGCCTCGGCGCACGCGCCGGGCTGATCCGGCGGCGGGGTTCGGGGTGGGTGTCCCGGAAATGGATGACACTCGGGGCCGAAGTGTCATCCAATTCCGGAGGACCCCCGCCAGCCCGGGAACCGGGCCCGGCGCCCCCGCCCCGACCCGCCCACCGCCGGCTGATTCCGCCGCGGGGTTCGGGGTGGGTGTCCCGGAAATGGATGACACTCGGGGCCGAAGTGTCATCCAATTCCGCAGTACCCACCGCCGACCCGGAGCCCCGGCCCGACGCCCCCGCCCCGCTCACCCCCCTGGCCCCACCGTCACCGACTTGGCGGAGCCGGGAACCCCGGCGGCGGTCCGTTCGTCCAATGCGCGCGCTGCCCGACGAGTCTCCGTGGTGCGGTGTCGGCTCTCGCTGCTGGCTGCGATCGCTGACCAACCCTCTCCGCCGCACCGCGGGCCGGCAGCGCGCCGTCGCCGGCGCACCCCCTCCCACCGCGCCGGCGACGGCCCCGCGCCGTTCCCCTGTGTGCTCCCTTGACCGGCGGAAACTTCCCGGATATTGCTGACTTCTCGGAAGTTTCCTTCAGTCCAAAAGGAGCGCACGTGCCCGACAGCAGCACGGAAAGCGCCGCACAGCCCTCCAGACGTGCCCTGCTCGCGGCCGGCGCCGGCACCGCGGCCGCCGGCACCGCGGCCGCCCTCGCCGCGGCCGCCCTCGCCGCGGCCGGAACCGCCGCCGCCCGGACCGCCGTACCGGACGCCGACGGCCTGCGCACCCTCGTCTCCCGGATGTCCCTCGAGGAGAAGGTCGGCCAGCTGTTCGTGACGCGGGTCTACGGCCACTCCGCCACCGCCCCCGACCAGGCCGACGTCGACGCCAACCTGAAGGAGCTGGGCGTCCGCACCGCCGCCGAGCTGATCGCGAAGTACCGGGTCGGCGGCGTCATCTACTTCGCCTGGGCGCACAACACCCGTGACCCGCAGCAGATCGCGGAGCTGTCCGACGGCATCCAGCGGGCCTCCCTGGAGCAGACGCGCGGACTGCCGGTACTGGTCTCCACCGACCAGGAGCACGGCGCGGTGGCCCGGGTCGGCGCACCGGCCACGCTGTTCCCGGGCGCGATGGCGGTCGGGGCCGGCGGCTCCCGGGCCGACGCCCGCACCCTCGGCCGGATCACCGGGGCCGAGCTGCGCGCGATGGGCATCCGGCAGGACTACGCCCCCGACGCCGACGTCAACGTCGACCCGGCCAACCCGGTGATCGGCGTCCGTTCCTTCGGTTCCGACCCCGCGGCGGTGGCCGCGCTGGTGGCCGCCGAGACGGCCGGCTACCAGGGGGCGGGCGTCGCCGCCTGCGCCAAGCACTTCCCCGGCCACGGGGACACCTCCGTCGACAGCCACACCGGCTTCCCCGTCATCACGCACAGCCGCGCCGAGTGGGAGGAGCTGGACGCGCCGCCGTTCCGCGCCGCGATCGCGGCCGGCGTCGACGCGATCATGACCGCGCATCTGATGGTCCCGGCGCTCGACGACGCCGGTGACCCCGCCACCCTGTCCCGGCCGATCCTCACCGGCCTGCTCCGCGGCGAACTCGGCTACGACGGGGTGGTGGTCACCGACTCCCTCGCCATGGAAGGCGTACGGACCAAGTACGGCGACGACCGGGTGCCGGTACTGGCGCTCAAGGCCGGCGTCGACCAACTCCTCAACCCGCCCGACCTGGATCTGGCCTGGAACGCGGTGCTGACCGCCGTACGCGACGGCGAACTCACCGAGGCGCGGCTCGACACCTCGGTGCTGCGGGTGCTGCGGCTGAAGCGCAAGCTCGGGCTGTTCCGGGACCCGTACACCTCGCGGCGGGAGCTGGACCGCACGGTCGGCACCCGGGCGCACCTGGCGGCGGCCGACCGGATCGCCGAGCGGACGACCACCCTGCTGGTCAACGAGGACGCCGTGCTGCCGCTGTCGCCGCGCCGCACGCCGAGGGTCCTGGTCGTGGGCGCCGACCCGGCCTCCCCGACGGGGACCACGGGACCCCCGACCGGCGTACTGGCGAACGCACTGACCGAGCTGGGGTTTTCGGCCACCGCCCTGTCCACCGGCACCGCCCCGTCCGCGGCCGTCGTCGCGCGGGCGGTCGCGGCGGCCGGGGCCGCCGACGCGGTGGTGATCACCACGTACAACATCACCGCGGGCAGCGCGCAGGCCGCGCTGGCCCGGGAGCTGGTGGCGGCCGGGAAGCCGGTGGTGGCGGTCGCCGTCCGCAATCCGTACGACGTCGCCCAGCTGCCCGGTGTCCCGGCGGTGCTGGCCGCCTACGGCTGGACCGATGTCGAGGTGCGCGCGGCGGCCCGGGTGATCGGCGACCGGGTCCGGCCCCGGGGCCGGCTGCCGGTGCCGGTGCTGCGGGCGGACGACCCGGCGACGGTGCTGCTGCCGGTCGGGCACGGGTTGTCGTACCGGACGTAGCGCGGGTACGCCACGCGCCGGTGGCGGGCTCCGCACGCGGCGCAATACACCCAGCGCCGCTGGCGTGCGCCCACCGCGGCGGGTCACGCTGGACGGTGGTCCCGGTGAACGCGGGGGGCGTACGGGGGGATTGCGGGGGCGGCGATGCGGGCGATGGGATCGATGCGTCGGGCAGGGGCGGCGGCCGGCGCGGCCGCCGGAGCTGTACTGCTCGCGGCGGTGCTGACCGGCTGTCAGAGCGCGACCGGGACGACGACCGCGCGGGACGGGCGGCCGGCCGAGAGCCCGGCGGGTGCCGCGGCGTCCGTCCGGCCGTCCGGGTACGGGGCGGTGTTCCTCGGCGTCGACGAGTGCAGCTCGTTCGGCATCAGGACCTTCACCGAGGTGTCCTGCGGCAGCGAGCGGGCGGCGGCGCGGGTGGTGGCCCGGCACGACGGCCGGGCCGGCGACGGCCCGCCGTGCCCGGCGACCACCGACTTCGTACTCCACATCAGCGAACAGCGGCCCGCCGCCGACGAGGACGGCGACGGCGCGGTGCCCCGGGGCTACGCCTGCATGCGCAACCTCCAGCCGCCGCACCCGGGCGATCCCGGCGGCGGGGGCGGCCCGCGCACCGTCGTCGGGGACTGCGTGTACGAGGCGGGCGCCGGCCAGGTCCGGGAGACGGCCTGCGCGGGCACCGGCGAACGGGCCCCGCAGTACAAGGTGACCGAGGCGGTGTCCGACCGGGCCCGCTGCCCCGCCGCGACGGCGCTGTACGTCCGTCTCGGCGGGGAGCGGCCGGTGGGCTGCGCCCGACCGGTGTGAGGCGTTACCGGCTCACGGCCGCAGCGCGGGCTCGCGTTCGACGTCCCTGCGGTCGAGCCGGGCGTCGAACGTCGCCAGCGGCTTGGCCGCCGACGGGTCGGCCGCGACGGCCGCCGGGGCGACGTCGGCCCAGTCGAGGATGCGGGCGGTGGCCGCGGCCTTCTGCTCGGCGACCAGACCCGCGACGTTGGCGCCGTGGTTCATGCCGGGCGCCATGTAGACGTACGAGTCGTGCGCGCCCTTGCCGAGGCGGAACGGCTCGGCGCCCCACGGGTCGTTCTCGCCGTAGACGAACAGCATCCGGTCGGCGTTGTGCTTGACCCACGCGTCCACGTCGTCCATCACGAACGGCTGGAACCGCATCGGGATGTCCCGGGGCACGAAGTTGCGCGGCGGCTGGTAGCCGTAGCGGATGTACTTCTTCTCGATGTGCGGGAAGTGGATGGTGGGCGCGCCGAGCTGGGTGCCCGCCTGGTAGTAGTACGGGGTGTACGGGCTGAGGCCCTGGTCGGTGTAGAAGGAGAAACCGGAGATCGTGTCGACGCTGGTCCAGATCTCGTCGTCGGTGGCGTTCTTCGCGTCCGCCGGGATGTCGGCGCAGTCGGCCAGGGTGCTGTACTGCCAGAAGCCCCAGACGTAGTCGAGGACGACCGCCTCGTAGGCGCGGTCCAGGGAGCCGATGGTGTCGAAGGTGTAGCCGTTCTCGGCGGCGTACGCCTCGTACCTCTCCTCCAGGGGCGCCCGGCGCACCAGGGCCTCGCGCTGCACGCCGTTCAGCCGGGCCCGGCACTCGGCGGTGCCGACCGTCTCGAAGAACCGGTCGTAGGCCGAGTCCTCGCTGTTCACCACGTCGTTGGGGGCGACGTAGGCGACCACGCCGTCCATGTCGCGCGGGTAGAAGCGTTCGTAGTAGGTGGCGGTCATGCCGCCCTTGGAGCCGCCGGTGGAGATCCAGTTCTCGGCGTAGATCTTCTTCAGCGCCTTGAAGATGCGGTGCTGGTCGCTGGCGGCCTGCCAGATGTCCAGCTTGGACCAGTCGGCCGGGTCGGGGCGGGACGGGGTGAAGTAGCGGTACTCCATGGAGACCTGGTTGCCGTCCACGATCTGGGTCGGCTCGCGGCGGCTGGGTGTGGTGGAGACGCTGTAGCCGCCGGTGTAGAAGACCGTCGGGCGGGCGGTGTCCTTGTGCAGCACGGTGATCCGCTGCTGGAAGGTGCCCTTGGCCGGGTGCCGGTGGTCGACCGGCTGGGTGTAGTTCAGCACGAAGAAGCGGTAGCCGGGGTACGGCTTCTCCTCGATCAGGCTCATCCCCGGTACGGAGAGCAGCCTTTCCTTGATGTCGGTGGCCTCCGGCTGGGCGGCGGTGGCCGCCTGGGCCGTACTGACGGTGCCTATGAGCACCGCGAGCGCCAGCAGCCATCTGAACGCCTTGCGCATGCACCCTCCCCTGTGGGTAACTGACGTCCGCCGGAAGCTAGCAGAAGCCTGTGCGCCAAGACAGAACAATCAGCACAGGATCCAGCCGGAGCTGACCGACCTGGACCCCACCCTGCCCTTCACCCACACACAGCGCTGCCCGGCGTACACCGTCACCGGTCCGGCCCGGTACGCGTACCTGCCCTCGTCGACGACCGGCCGCCCGCCGCGCGCCTTGAGACTGACCGACATCCGCCGCTTGGTGCCGGGCCTCTCCGGGAGGGTGACGGCGCAGACGTAGCCGCCGCGCTTGTAGACGACGACGGAACCGGTGGCGAACGGGAGCGTGCGGGCCTTGCGGCCGGGACAGGGCGCCGCCGCCTGCGCCTGCTGCGGCGGCGCGGCGACGGAGAACAGCCCGGCGGCGGTCAGGACGGCCGTGCCGAGCGCCAGCCGTCTGCGTATACCCACCTTGATCCCCTCTGTGTGTCCCTCACTGACGTACAGGTGTACGACGATCAGGCCACCCCGACCGGTTCCTCCGGCTCGGCGGCGCCGATGAAGGCCCGCCACAGCCGGGCGTACCGGCCGCCGCGCGCGAGCAGTTCCTCGTGGGTGCCGTCCTCGGCGACCCGGCCGCGGTCCATCACCACCACCCGGTCGGCGCGGGCGGCCGTGGTCAGCCGGTGCGCGACGACGAGGGTGGTGCGGCGGCCGGCCAGCCGGTCGGCGGCCTGGTCGACCTGGGCCTCGGTGGCCAGGTCGAGGGCGGCGGTCGCCTCGTCGAGCAGCAGGATGTCCGGGTCGACGAGTTCGGCGCGGGCCAGCGCGATCAGCTGGCGCTGCCCGGCGGAGAGGTTGCGGCCGCGTTCGGCGACCTCGTGCAGATAGCCGCCGTCCAGGGTGGCGATCATCTCGTGCGCGCCGACCGCGCGGGCCGCGGCCTCCACCTCGGCGTCGGTGGCGGCCGGGCGGCCGTAGGCGATGGCGTCGCGGACGGTGCCGGCGAAGAGGTACGCCTCCTGCGGGACGACGCCGAGGCGGTGCCGGTAGGCGGTCAGGTCGAGGTCGCGCAGGTCCTGCCCGTCGACGGTGACCCGGCCGCCGGTCGGGTCGTAGAACCGGGCCACCAGCTTCACCACCGTCGACTTGCCGGCGCCGGTCTCGCCGACGAAGGCGACGGTCTGCCCGGCCGGGATACGGAGGTTCACCCCGACCAGGGCCTCTTCCTCATCCCCGTACGCGAACCGCACGTCCTCGAAGGCGATCTCGCCCCGCAGGGACGGCACGTCGAGCGGCTGGTCGGCGGCCTGGGTGGAGGTCGGCACCCGCAGCAGTTCCTGGATGCGGCCCAGTGAGACGGACGCCTGCTGGTAGCCGTCGAAGACCTGGGAGAGCTGCTGGACGGGCGCGAAGAACAGGTCGATGTACAGCAGGTACGCCACCAGCGCGCCGGTGGTCAGCGTCGCGTCGTCGATCCGGCCGCCGCCGACGACCAGGACGACCGCCGCGGCGGCGGACGCCAGAAGCTGGACGAAGGGGAAGTAGACGGAGATCAGCAGTTGCCCCCTGATCCGGGCCTGCCGGTAGCTGCGGCTGTGCTCGGCGAACCGGCGTCCGCCGTCCCGCTCCCGCCCGAACGCCTGCACGATCCGCAGTCCGGCCACCGTCTCCTGGAGGTCGGCGTTGACGGTGGAGACCCGCTCCCGGGCCAGCTCGTACGCCTTCACGCTGGCCCGGCGGAAGAAGTACGTGGCGATGATCAACGGCGGCAGCGTGGCGAACACGACCAGGGCCAGCTGCACGTCCAGCACCAGCAGGACGCCCATGATCCCGAAGAAGGTGACGACCGAGACGAACGCCGTGACCAGCCCGGTCTGGAGGAACGTCGACAGCGCGTCCACGTCCGTCGTCATCCGGGTCATGATCCGCCCGGTCAGCTCCCGCTCGTAGTAGTCGAGGCCGAGCCGCTGGAGCTGCGCGAAGATTTTCAGCCGCAGCGCGTACAGCACCCGCTCCCCGGTCCGCCCGGTCATCCGGATCTCGCCGGTCTGCGCGCACCACTGGGCGAGTACGGCCAGCAGACCGAGCAGCGAGGCGGTCCAGACCGCGCCGAGGGCGAGGCGGGTGACACCGTCGTCGATGCCGTGCCGGATGAGGACCGGCAGCAGCAGGCCCATGCCGGCGTCCACGGCGACCAGCGCCAGGCTGACCAGCAGCGGCCGGCCGAAGCCGTGCAGCAGGCGGCGCAGGCCGTAGGACTCCTCGGCGCGGACCGCCTGGCTCTCGTCGATGTCCGGGGTGCCGGTGGCGGGCGGCAGCGCGTCGACCTGGGCGAGCAGTTCCGGGGTGGCCGGGGTGCCCGCGAAGGCGGTGTCGCGCGGCTCCCGCTCCCCCGTCCACAGCCGGGGGGTGATGCCGCGCTCGGCGTCGAACTCGGCGTCCAGTTCGTCGCGTACGGAGGTGTCCTCGACGGTCTCGGCGGGCCGGGCGGTGTGGCCGGGCGAGACGGCGCCCAGTTCGTCGGGGTCGGTGAGCAGCCGCCGGTACAGGGCGCAGCGTTCCTGTAGTTCCTCGTGGGTGCCGAGGTCGGCGAGCCGGCCGGCGTCGAGGACGGCGATGCGGTCGGCGAGGTGCAGGGTGGAGCGGCGGTGCGCGATGAGCAGCGTGGTCCGGCCCCGCATGGCCTCCCGCAGCGCCTCGTGGATCTCGTGCTCCACCCGGGCGTCGACGGCGGAGGTGGCGTCGTCCAGGACCAGCAGCCGGGGGTCGGTGAGCAGCGCGCGGGCCAGCGCGACG
Source organism: Streptomyces sp. JW3 (assembly GCF_052216785.1). Classification (NCBI taxonomy): domain Bacteria; kingdom Bacillati; phylum Actinomycetota; class Actinomycetes; order Kitasatosporales; family Streptomycetaceae; genus Streptomyces; species Streptomyces sp. JW3. Next base: position 29,216 of record NZ_JBQOUX010000008.1, read on the forward strand.
CGCTGGCGCTGGCCGCCGGAGAGGGTCAGGCCGTGTTCGCCGACGGTGGTGTCGTACCCGTCGGGCAGCTCCCGGATGAACCCGTCGGCCTGCGCGGCGCGGGCGGCGGCCGTTATCTCCTCCTCGGTCGCGTCGGGGCGGCCGTAGGCGATGTTGGCGCGCACCGTGTCGGAGAACAGGAACGAGTCCTCCGGGACCGGCGCGATGGCGGCCCGCAGCGATTCGAGGGTCAGCTCGCGCACGTCGTGGCCGCCGACCAGGACGGCGCCGCGGGTCACGTCGTAGAAGCGCGGCAGGAGCAGGGAGACGGTGGACTTGCCGGAGCCCGAGGCGCCGACGACGGCGAGGGTCTCACCGGCGCGGATCTCGAAGGAGAGTCCGTCGAGCACGGGGCTGTGTTTGCCGGAGGCGGTGTCGTATCCGAAGGACACGTCGTCGAACTCGACGGTGGCGGGCGCGTCGGCCGGCAGTTCCCGGCGTCCGTCCGCGATGGACGGCTCGGTGTCGATCAGCTCCAGGACGCGTTCGGTGCCGGCCCGGGCCTGCTGGCCGACGGTGAGGACGACGGCGAGCATCCGGACCGGGCCGACCAGCTGGGCGAGGTAGGTGGAGAAGGCGACGAACGTGCCGAGGGTGATGTGGCCGTGCACGGCCAGCCAGCCGCCGAGGGCCAGCATGGCGACCTGGCCGAGGGCGGGCACCGACTGGAGGGCCGGGGTGTAGGCGGCGTTCAGCCGGACGGCCCGCAGCCGCGCCGCGAACAGCTTCCGCCCGACCTGCCGGAGCTTCCCGGTCTCCTGGTCCTCCTGCCCGAACCCCTTCACCACCCGTACGCCGCTGACGGCGCCGTCCACCACGCCCGCGACGGCCGCCGCCTGGGCCTGCGCGTACCAGGTGGCCGGGTGCAGCCGGGTGCGGCTGCGGCGGGCGATGAACCACAGCGCCGGCGCGACGGCCAGCGCCACCAGGGTGAGCGGCGGCGACAGCCACGCCATGATGACCAGGGAGATCAGGAACAGCAGCACGTTCCCGATGGTCATCGGCAGCATGAACAGCAGACCCTGGATCAGCTGGAGGTCGCTGGTGGCCCGCCCGACCACCTGCCCGGTGGACAGTTCGTCCTGGCGCCGCCCGTCCAGCCGGGTGATCGCCCCGTACATGTCGGTGCGCAGGTCGTGCTGGACGTCCAGGGCGAGCCGGCCGCCGTAGTACCGCCGTACGAAGGTCAGCCCGTAGACGACGACCGCCGCGCCGACCAGGAGCCCGGCCCAGGTGGCCATCTGCCTGCTCTTGTCCCCGATGACGTCGTCGATGATCACTTTGGTGATCAGCGGGACCAGCGCCATGACGGCCATGCCGCCCAGCGAGGCGCCGAGGGCGAGGACGACGTCCTTGGGGTAGCGCCAGGCGTAGCCCGCCAGTCGTCGTGCCCATCCCCGTTGTGCGTCCACGCCGTGCCCTCCGGTCATCTGATCTGCCGGAAGGCACCAACGCGGGACGGGCGGGATTTCATCCCGCCGCAACAATTCGGCTGCCGTCAGACGGCTGTCAGACCCGGACCCGCAGCCGGTAGAAGCGGGTGGTCTGGGTCGCGCCCTGGTTGTCGTCGCTGACCAGGAGCACGTCGAGGCGGCCCTTGGTGCGGCCGGTGACCGCCATGCCCTCGATGTTGTCGAGCAGCGGGTTGGGCTGCGGCTGCTTGGCGGTGGCGCCGAGCGAGGGGCAGGCGGCGATGTCGGTGAGCAGGGACTTGCGCACCGTGCGGATGCCGCTGGTGGTGAGGGTCTCCGTGTCGCTGACGTCCGTGGCCCGGCGCGGGTCGGCCAGGTAGAGGCGGACGGTGTTGCCGACGCCGGAGGTGAACCCGCGCTCCAGCACGAGCAGGCGGCCGTCGGGCGTCGCGGTGACCTCGGGCACCCCGAGCCCGGCGTCCACGGGGTAGGCGTACTGCGCGCCGAGCCGGAAGTGATTGCTCTTCGTCCGCTGCCAGGTCTGGACGCGGACGAGGCCCGTGTCGTCGCCGGACAGGGCGTACTCCATCGACGCGACGAGCGTCTTTCCGTCGGGCAGCAGGGTGAGCCCCTCGAACGTACCGTTCGACTGTCCCCGCCCGGCGGGCGTGGTCCGCAGCGCGTCCGGCACGGGAAGGGTGTCGAGGATCTCGCCGGTGCGGGAGTAGCGGCGGACGGACGGCTCGGTCTCGGAGGAGACGAGGTAGGTGCCGTCCTTGTCGACGACGAGGCCCTCACTGTCCAGCGCGGCGCCGCTCTCGTCGGCGAGCGGGACGACGGACTTCGGCTCCAGGGTCTTCGCGTCCAGCCGGAAGAGGGAGGAGCGGTCGGACAGGGCGGCGATCGTGCCGTGCCGGTCGGTGGCCAGCGCGGAGAAGTTGCCGACGTAGGTGCCCTGGAACGTCGTCTTGTCGAGGGCGTCGGAGAAGCCGTCGATGGCGACGGAGGACGAACAGGCGTTCCGCGCGGCACCGGCCGCCCCGGCCGCGGGTGCGGCGGTGGCGGGCCCGGCGGCCGAGAGACAGGTGGCGGCCGCCAGACCGGCGGTGACGGTGGCGAGTGCGGTGCGCAGAGTTCTCGTGTGCATGGCGGCACGGTACGGCGCGGTGGTGACGCGGGGTGGGCCGTCCGGTGAAGTCAGCGGGCGGCGAGCCGGTTTTCGGCGATCCGGTGTACGTCGGTCAGCGCGGCGTACATGCAGGTCAGCAGGTAACGGAGCTGGTCGGGGGTGGATCTGGGGTCGTCGAGGAGGTCGGCGGCGTGGCAGAGGAGTTGGCCGGCCATGTCGAGCTGGGCGGTGTCGACGGCGTCGGCGAGACGGGAGAGGGGACCGGTCCCGTCGGTCAGCAGGTATGCGGGTTTGCCCTCGGGTCCGGTCCAGGGCAGTTGCCGGGCGGCGCGCATGCCGTCGGTCATCGGGTCGCCTCCGCCAGCGCGTAGCGGGTGACGGCCGGGCGTCGCCGTCGTCGGCGCCGGCCCGTGGCGGGCAGCAGGAGGTCGAGCAGCAGAAGCAGGGGTGACCTGGTGCGGCGGGCGGTTCGGTGACGCATGGCATCGGCTCCGTAAGTGTGGGCATCGCTTTGCGTAGCGATTCCCTCACACCTTGGAGTTGTCGAAGCTAGGCTCGCCAGAGGTATGGATGTGCCGGTTCCTTTGTCACGCGGGGGTCGAACGGGTGAGCAACGTCTACGGCAACTGGCTCAGGCAGCAGCGGGAGGCGGCGGGGCTGACGCAGCAGCAACTGGCCGACTTGGCGTTGATGACGCGGTCGCACATCGCGCATATCGAGGCGGGGCGGCGGTTGCCGTCCCGGGAGGACGCACGGCGCCTGGACGCGGCCCTGAACACGGGGAACGTGCTGAGCAGTTTCCTGCCGGAGAAGGAACCGGCGGTCGCCGACTACTTCGAGGCGGCACGGCAACTCGAACAACAGGCGGTGATGATCCGGGAGTACGCCCTGTCGTTCATCCCGGGCATCCTCCAGACCGAGGGATATGCACGTGCGGTCTTGGGCAGACGATTCCCTCCCGTGAGCGCGGAAGAGCGTGACAGACGCGTTGTCACACGCCTCCAGCGCGCGAAGATCCTCGACGATCCCCTCACTCCTGTGGTGTGGGCGCTGCTCGACGAGTCGGTTCTGCACCGTCGCATCGGCGGGCCGGACGTCATGGCGGAACAGCTCGACCATCTCGTCCAGCTCGGGGAGAGCGGACGGGTTCAGGTGCATGTGGTGCCGTTCGCCATGGGCGGGTATCCGCTGCTCAACAACATGCTTACGCTGATGTGGTTCGAGGATCAGCCGCCGGCTGTCTACGGGGAGGGCCTGTACATGGGCAAGCTGCACGACGCCTCGTCGGTGGTCCAAGAGCTGCATCACCGCTACGACTTCACGCTGGGCAACGCCCTGCCGCTCAAGGAGACACTTGCTCTGCTGAGGGCTACCGCCAGGGATTATGGACCCCATGACTGATGGAACCGTACGCAATGCCGCGTCGCTTGAGGGCTGGCGGAAGTCCTCCTACAGCAACGACCAGGGCGGGAGTTGCCTGGAAGTCGCCGATGGTTACGACGATGTCCTCCCTGTCCGCGATTCCAAGATGCCGCACGGCCCCGCCGTCGTGTTCCCGGCGTCGGTGTGGGCGGCGTTCGTCTCGGCTGTCCAGGACGGTCCCCGGTAGGGGTGACAGGCAGGCGGCTGGGGAGGACCATGTACGCCATGACTGACGCGACCGTACGCGATGCCACATCACAGACGGGCTGGCGGAAGTCCTCCTACAGCAATGACGAGGCCGGGAGTTGCCTCGAAGTCGCCGACGGACACGGGGGCGTCGTCCCCGTCCGGGACTCGAAGGTGTCGCACGGCCCCGCCGTGGTGTTCCCGGCGGAGCCGTGGGGCGCGTTCATCGAGTCGGTGAAGGGCGGTTACAGGTAGGGGCGGGTGAGGAGTTCGATCGCGTGGCCGGCGGGGTCCTTGAAGTAGACGCCCCGGCCGCCGTGTTCGGTGTTGGTTTCGCCTGGGCGGCGCATCTGGGGGTCGGCCCAGTGTTCGATGCCGCGTTCGCGGAGCCGTCGGTAGGCCCGGTCGAAGTGGTCGTCGTCGACCAGGAACGCGTAGTGCTGCATCTGGATCTCCACCGGCGGCTCGGCGAACTGGAGCAGGACGCCGTCGTTGAGCTGGATGTTGGTGAACGGCCCCCAGGACGGCGCTTCCGGCACTTCCAGCAGTTCGCGGAAGAAGCGGGCGGATTCCTGGCGGTCCTTGGCGGCGATGATGGTGTGGGTGAACGTGGCCGGCATACGACTGCCTCACTCGGCTCGGCACGGGAAGGGACTCGTGGTGACGTACGAGTCCGCGGGAGGTCCGCGTGCCGGAGCGGGAGAGTGCCGCCGGTGCGGGGTCAGTCCCGCACCGGATAGCCGATCCGTGTGTGGCGTGGCGCCGGTCCGGTGTTCACGCCGAAAAATCTACGGGAATCCCCCCGCCCCCCAACACCCCTCCACCCAAACCCCCGAACACTCCCGCCCCCACCGTCCTCCCCTCGCTCATCCGAGCACCCCCATGACACTCCCCCGTCGTCTGCTCACGCTTTCCGGCCGACAGGGGCCGCGACCGCCGGTTCGAGCAGGGCCAGCGTCCGGTTGTCCGCGTCCACGTGGGCGCGGACTCCGATGGGCAGCGGCAGGTTCGGTGCGGTGTGGCCGAAGTCGACCTGGGCGAGCACCGGGATGCCACGGTCGGCCAGGACGTCGAGCACCACGTCACGCAGATCCGCGCGGTCCCCGCCGTCTTCGTGGGGCGTGACCTCGGTCGGGACGCCGACCACCATGCCCGCGATCCGGTCCAGCACCCCGGACAGCCGCAAGGTGTGCAGGTCGTTCCAGATCCGCGAGACCGGCCGCTGGAGCTCCTCCCAGAACAGCACGGCGCCGTCGAACAGTTCGGGGGCCGGTGCGAACGGTGTCGCCTGGAGGAGAATCAGGCGGTTCAGCAGACCGCCGAACAGTGGTCCCTCCGCGCGACCCGGCCGCCAGGTCTCCCACACCTCCCGCGCCGGCAGCGCGCCCGGCGCCTCGGCCCTGGTGAGCACACGGGTGTAGAGGTCGACCAGTTCGGCGCGGCGGGCCCGGTCGCCCAGCGTGTACCAGTCGCTGCCGAAACCGTGGGTGGCGATGTCGGCGTGGAAGCCGACGAGGCCGGTCCTGGCGTGCAGCGCCATGTGCAGCAGCGAGATGTCGCTGTAGCCGATGATCGGTTTCGGGTCGGCCCGGATCGCGTCGAGATCGATCAGATCGAGATAGCCGATGGTCGCCTGTCCCCCGGTGTGCGCGACGACGGCCCGCACCTCCGGGTCCCGGAGCAGGGCGTTGAGCTCGTCGGCCTGCTCCGCCGGAGTGCCCGCCGCCCACCAGCGCCGCCGCGCCGGGTCGACCATCGGACTGACCCGCGCCCGGAACCCCATCCGCTCCAGTACCGCCACCCCACGGGCGAGCAGGGGTTCCTCACCCGGCTCAAGCTGCCCCGAGGGCGCGGTGACGACCACGAGGTCGCCGGGACACAGTGCGCGGGGCCGAAGTATCGCGGGCATGGAACCTCTTCCTCATTGATCGACAGCCGCGAACAACAAGGCCCCCACCACCGGTATTCCTCACCGCCTACGACGCGGACCGACTCGGGTCAACACCGGCCAGTCAACGTGGTCGCCGTCAACCCCCGCACCGTCTGCCGGGTCACCGCCGTGTCCTCGACGCCCGGCCCCGACACGGTGCGTCCACGAAGGAGACATGCCGTACCGCAGCAGCAATCGAACCCCAAACCGTGAACACTCCCCGCCCCCTCGTCCTCCCCTCGCTCATTCGAGTGCCTCCCTGACATTCCCCCTCCACCCGCTCGCCCTTTTCCCACGATGAGTTCATGACTCCCGCAGCCGCATGGGGCAGCAACCCCTACAGCACCAGGCATGTGATCGACACCGTACGCACCCTCATGCGGAGCGACGGCCTGGACGTCTCCCTGACCGCCATCGCCCGCGACTGCGGGACCTCGCGCAACTTCCTCTACGAGAACTGGCGCACCGTCGCCGCGCTGCACCTGCACGCGCTGCGGGCGGAACTGGTGCACGCCTTCGTCATGGCGGACCGCACCCACCCCAGCGACGGCACCGTCGCGGGTATCGCCGGGCACCTGTCCCAGGTCGTCCGGCTGGTCCGCCGCCACCCGACCACGGCGGCCGTCGCCCGGACCTCCCCCACCGCGTTCGCGCGGGCGCAGACCGCCATCGAGGGGCCACTGGTGACATCGGTGACAGAGCTGATCAACGATGTGCTCCACCCGCTGGTGCCGTACGGCGGCGTCGGCGGTGATCCCGCGCTGAACTCCCGGGCCTGGAAGATCCTGTGGATCGCCCGGCCCGCCGCCCTGTGCCCGGAGGCCGTCGGGGACCAGCGCCGGGAGGACGTCCTGGACGGGGCCTTCGACGCCTTGCTGCGTGATCTGCTCGCCCCGTGGGACGCCCCTGGCTGACCGCCTGATTCACAGAAATCTCCCAGGCCGGGGACAGTCCGCGCTCATCGCCCTTGTGGAAGGTGTTCTGGTGACATCTGCCACCGATCCACTCCCCCCGACCCCCGCGCCCGCCGCGCCCACCGCGCCGCGCTGGTCGCTGCCCGCACTCCTGGCGATCCTCGCCCTGGCGGCGGCGCTGTACGCCTGGAACCTCTCCTCCTCCGGCCTGAACAGCTTCTACAGCGCCGCCGTGCTCAGCGGCACGGAGAGCTGGAAGGCGTGGTTCTTCGGCTCGCTGGACGCGGGGAACTTCCTCACCGTCGACAAGCCGCCACTGGCGCTGATGGTCATGGGCCTGTCCTGCCGGGTGTTCGGATACGGCACCTGGCAGATGATGGCGCCGATGATCGTGGCCGCGCTGGCGACGATCTGGATCCTGCACACGTCCGTGAAGCGGGTGTGGGGCCACGGCGCGGCGACGGTCGCCGCGCTGGTGCTCGCCCTGACCCCGATCACCGTCGCCATCAACCGGGACAACAACCCGGACACCCTGCTGGTGTTCCTGATGGTGAGCGGCGCGGCGCTGGGACTGCGGGCGACGCGCACCGACCGGCTGGCGCCCCTGCTGGGCGCGGCGGTGTGCTTCGGGCTCGCCTTCAACACCAAGATGCTCCAGGGTTACATCGCGCTGCCCGCCGTGTTCCTGGTGTACGTGTACGCCTCCCGGCTCGGCTGGCTGAAGAAGGTCCGCAACCTGGTGCTGGCCGCCGTCGCGCTGGCGGTGTCGTCGTTCTGGTGGGCGGCGGCCGTCTCCCTGGTGCCCGCCGACGAGCGGCCGTACATCGGCGGCTCGACGGACGGCACGGCCTGGGACCTGATCATGGGCTACAACGGCCTCGGCCGCGTCTTCGGCGGCGAGGGCAACGGTGGCGGCGGCGGGGGCGGCGGCAGTTTCGCCGGGACGGCCGGGATCGGCCGGATGTTCAACGACGTGCTCGGCGGCCAGATCTCCTGGCTGCTGCCGTTCGCGGGCATCGCGCTCGTCGGCGGCCTGGTGCGGTGCGGGCGGGCCCCGCGCACCGACCCGACCCGGGCCGCGCTGGTGCTGTGGGGCGGCTGGACGGTCCTGCACTACCTGACCTTCGCCATGGCCGAGGGCACCATGCACCCGTACTACACGACCGCGCTCGCCCCCGGCATCGCGGCGCTGTGCGGAGGCGGCGGTGTACTGCTGCTGCGCGCCTTCCGGGCCGACCGGCGGTGGGTGTGGGTGCTGCCGCTGGCCCTCGGTGTCACCGGGATCTGGGCGGTCGTGCTGCTGCGCCGGGCCGCCGGCTGGAACAGCTGGCTGTGGCCGGCCGTCGCGGTGGTGATGGCGCTGGCCATCGCGGGCCTGCTGGTGTTCCGTTCCGGGCGGCGGGTGCGGCTGCTGGCGGTGTCGGTGGCCGCGGCGGTGATCGCGTCGGTGGCGGGTCCGGCGGCGTACGCCTGGTCGGTGCCGTCCGGTTCGGGCGGCGGCATGGGCGGCACCAACCCGACCGCCGGCCCGACGACGGGCAGCGGCATGGGCGGCCCCGGAGGCGGCGGTGGTGGCGGTGGCGGCATGCCGGGCGGCTCCGAGCAGGGTGGCGGCCAGCCGGGCGGCGGCTTCCCCGGCGGGGGCGAGATGCCGGAGGGCGGCGAGCTGCCGGAGAGCGGCGGTACGCCGCCCGGCGGCTCGGCCGAGGCAGGCGGCACGCCGCCCAGCGGCGCCGACGACCAGTCCGGCGGCCAGTCCGGCGACGCATCCGGCGACGAGTCCGGCGAGTCGACCGGCGCGGCCGGCATGGGCGGCGCAGGCATGGGCGGCGGCATGGGCGGAGCCACCAGCACCGAGCTGGTCTCCTACCTCAAGAAGCACCAGGACGGCGCCACCTGGCTGCTCGCCGTCTCCAGCTCGCAGAGCGCCGCGCAGCTCATCCTCAGCAGCGGTGAGCCGGTCATCTCCATGTGGGGCTGGTCCGGCAGCGACCAGGCGATGACCCTGGCCAAGCTCAAGGAGCTGGTGAGGAGCGGGCAGTTGCACTACATCCAGATCTCCTCCGGCGGCACGGGCGGCGGCGGCATGGGCGGTGACAACAGCCTCAGCACCGAGGTCACCGAGTGGGTGCAGCAGCACGGCACCGAGGTCACGGCCGTCGACGACACCTCGGGCGTCTACCGGCTGGACGCGTCCGACGTGAACTGACCGGCGTCACCGCGCACCTGACGCGACGGCCCCCGACCCCCAGGTCGGGGGCCGTCGTCACGCAATCGACACGCCATGTACACCACACCTCTACCATGTCCATGTCATTCTCCGGGTATCCCTTCATGCAACACGCGTAGATCGGACACCCCACATGCTCGCGATACGCATCCCCAGACCCCGCCGCAAGGCCCTGGCGCTCGCCACGGCCGCCGTCCTCACCGCCCTGGTCGCCCCGTCCCTGACGGTGACCGAGGCCGCGGCCACGACGACGGACTACGACACCACGTACTACAAGAACGCGATCGGCAAGACCGGGACCAGCCTCAAGTCCTCGCTGCACACGATCATCAGCAGCCAGACGAAGATCTCGTACTCCGCCGTCTGGAACGCCCTCAAGTCCACCGACGAGGACCCGAACAACAGCGGCAACGTGATCCTGCTGTACAGCGGCGTCTCCCGCAGCAAGTCCCTCAACGGCGGTGACGTCGGCGACTGGAACCGCGAGCACACCTGGGCCAAGTCGCACGGCGACTTCGGCGAGGCCACCGGTCCCGGCACCGACCTGCACCACCTGCGCCCGGCCGACGTCCAGGTCAACAGCGTCCGCGGCAACCTGGACTTCGACAACGGCGGCTCCACCGTCAGCAACGGCGGCGGCAGCCTGGTCGACTCCGACTCCTTCGAGCCGCGCGACGCCGACAAGGGCGACGTGGCCCGCATGATCCTCTACATGGCCGTGCGCTACGAGGGCGACGACGGCTGGGCCGACCTGGAGCCCAACGAGAAGGTCGGCAACGGCAGCAACCCGTACATCGGCAAGCTCGCGGTCCTCAAGGCGTGGAACGACGAGGACCCGCCCAGCGCCTTCGAGGAGAACCGCAACCAGGTCATCTACGACGACTACCAGCACAACCGGAACCCGTTCATCGACCACCCGGAGTGGGTCGAGGCGATCTGGTAGGACGGTCCCGTCACTCCAGGCGGGTCGGCGCGAACTCGCGCAGGGCGGCCGGCAGGACGACCACCGAGGGACCGGGCGTCGCCAGCGCCTTGGCGAGGTCCGCCGCCAGCGTCCCGGGCGAGGTGCGCAGACCCGGGACGCCGAACGACTCGGCCAGCGCCACCCAGTCGGGGCCGGGCAGGTCGGTCGCCGTCGGCGCGCCGTCGTCGACGATCAGCCAGGTGACGTCCAGGCCGTACCGCCGGGCGGTGGCCAGTTCGGCGACGGAGTGGAGCGCGCCGCCGTCGCCGGACACCGCCAGCACCGGGCGGATCGGGTCGGCGGCGGCCGCGCCGAGGGCGGCCGGGAAGGCGTAGCCGAGGCCGCCGGCGCCCTGGGCGGAGTGCATGGTGCCGGGCGCCTTGGGATCGAAGGCCGACCAGGCCCAGTAGGTCAGGATCGTCATGTCCCAGAAGGACGGCGCGGTGGCGGGCAGCGCGCGGCGGACGGCGGCCAGGACGTCCTGTTCCAGGGTGAGTTCCTGGGCGGCGATGCGGTCGTGGACCCGGCCCAGGACGGCCCGGACCCGTTCGGGGGCGGTCGGGTCGGTGCGTTCGCCGGTGGTCTCCAGCAGGGCCTGGAGGGCGAGGCGGGCGTCGGCGTGGATGCCGAGGGCGGGGTGGTTGGACTCCAGTTTGCCGAGGTCGGCCTCGATCTGGACGACCCGGCCGCGGGGGCGGAAGGTGTGGTGGTTGGAGGAGAGTTCGCCGAGGCCGGAGCCGACGACGAGGAGGACGTCGGCGTCCTCCAGGAAGTCGGTGGTGTGCCGGTCCTGAAGCCAGGACCCGAGGGAGAGCGGGTGGGTCCAGGGGAAGGCGCCCTTGCCGCCGAAGGTGGTGACGACGGGGGCGTCGAGGCGTTCGGCGAGCCGGCGCAGCTTGCCCGCGGCGTCGGCGCGGACCACTCCGCCGCCCGCGATGATCGCGGGGCGTTCGGCGCGGGTCAGCAGGTCGGCGGCGACGGCGGTCAGCTCCACCCGGGGGACCAGTTCCTCGGGGGTGGCGTCGAGGCCGGTCACCTCCGGCAGCGTCGTCTCGGCGCGCAGCACGTCCTCGGGGATCTCCACCCACACCGGGCCGTGCGGGGCGGTCAGCGCGGAGCGCCAGGCCGCGGCGATCGCGGACGGGATCTGGGACTGGGCGCGCACGGTGTGCACGGACTTCACCACGCCCCGGAAGGAGGCGGCCTGGTCGGGGAGTTCGCGCAGACAGCCGTGGCGGCCGCCGCCCAGGCCCGCGGTGGGGACCTGGCCGCTGATGGCGAGGACCGGCGCGGCGGCGGCGCGGGCCTCCTGGAGCGCGGCCAGCGAGGCGAGCGCGCCCGGTCCGGTGGACAGCAGCAGCGGGGCGGCCTCGCCGGTGATCCGGCCGTAGGCGTCGGCGGCGAAACCGGCGTTGTTCTCCACCCGCAGGCCGAGGTAGCGCAGGCCGGAGCGGCCGAGCGCGTCGAAGAGGCCGGGGGTGTGCCGGCCGGGCAGGCCGAAGACGGTGGTCGCGCCGAGCCCGGCGAGGGTCTCCACGACCAGGTCCGAGCCGGTGCGGCCGGGAGGCGGACGCAGCGCGGCCCGGGTCTGGGTCTCGGTCGGGCTCAGGACGAGGTCGTGGTCGTGCGTCACTGGGAGCGGGCCTCCGCGGTCCGGCGGGACATCAGGGTGGTCAGTTCGTAGGCGGTGTGCGCGGCCGCCACCGACGTGATCTCCGCGTGGTCGTACGCGGGGGCCACCTCGACGACGTCCGCCGACACCAGGTTGCACGATGCCAGGCCGCGCAGGATCTCCAGCAGCTCGCGGGAGGTCATGCCGCCGGCCTCGGGGGTGCCGGTGCCGGGCGCGTGCGCCGGGTCGAGGCAGTCGATGTCGACGGAGACGTACAGCGGGCGGTCGCCGACCCGCTGCCGCAGCTGGTCGGCGACCTCGTCGACGCCGCGCCGCATGACGTCCGCGGAGGTGACGATGCCGAAGCCCAGCTTCTCGTCGTCGGTGAGGTCCTGCTTGCCGTAGAGCGGGCCGCGGGTGCCGACGTGGGAGAGGGCGGCGGTGTCGAGGACGCCTTCCTCCACCGCCCGCCTGAAGGGCGTGCCGTGGGTGTACTCGGCGCCGAAGTAGGTGTCCCAGGTGTCCAGGTGGGCGTCGAAGTGGAGCAGCGCGACCGGGCCGTGCCGCTTGGCGACCGCGCGCAGCAGCGGCAGCGCGATGGTGTGGTCGCCGCCGAGGGTCATCAGCCGGGCGCCGGTCGAGAGCAGTTCGTCGGCCGCCGCCTCGACGGTCTCCACGGCTTCGTGGATGTCGAACGGGTTGACGGCTATGTCGCCGGCGTCGGCGACCTGGGCGAGGGCGAAGGGGGCGGCGTCCTGCGCCGGGTTGTAGGGGCGCAGCAGCCGGGACGCCTCGCGGACGGCGTTGCCGCCGAACCGGGCGCCGGGCCGGTAGGAGACGCCGGAGTCGAACGGCACGCCCACCACGGCGACGTCGGCGCGGCCGACCTCGTCCAGCCGGGGCAGCCGGGCGAAGGTGGCGGGGCCCGCGTAGCGCGGGACGCGGGAGGAGTCGACGGGACCGCGCGGCGAGACATCGTTGCTCATACCCAGACCTTAAATGGCCACAGAACGACAGCGAAGTGCACGTCTCGTTCATCGGGGTGCCCCGGACGTACCCGTGGCGCAGACGCCCACAGACGGCTGCCTCACAATGGGAGTCATGCCGATACCCGGGACACCCAGCCGCGCCGAACTCGTCGAACACCTCACCCGCACCCGTATCGCGGGCGACGTCGCCACGCCCCGCGAGAACAACCTCTCGCACTACCGGAAGCTGGCGAACGGCGACCGCAACTACTGGCTCGGCCTGGAGCTGGGCGACCGCTGGACGGACGAGCAGGACGTGCTCGCGGTGATGGCGGAGCGGGTCGGTGTGGTGGACGACGCCGAGTTCCGCCACGGCCAGGACACCATCGACCCGGAGCTGACCGTGGCCGCTCTGGAGCGGCTGGCGGGGCGGCTGCGCAAGGCGGCCGACAGCGCGCAGCGGGTGCTGTTCGCCACCGGTCACCCCGGTGGGCTGCTGGACGTGCACCGGGCGACGGCCGCCGCGCTGCGCGCCGCCGGCTGCGAGATCGTCGTCATCCCGGAGGGGCTGCAGACCGACGAGGGGTACGTGGTGCAGTTCGCGGACGTGGCGGTGCTCGAGCACGGCGCGACGCTGTGGCACACCCACTCGGGCGAACCGATGAAGGCGATCCTCACCGGCCTGGAGCGCGCGGGCCGCCCGCTGCCGGACCTGGTCGTCGCCGACCACGGCTGGGCGGGGTACGCCGGGCAGCACGGCGTGGACTCCTGCGGGTACGCCGACTGCAACGACCCGGCGCTGTTCCTCGCCGAGGCCGAGGGCACCGTCCAGGTCACCATTCCCCTCGACGACCACGTGCTCAGCCCGCGCTACTACGACCCGATGACCGCGTACCTGCTGGCGGAGGCGGGGCTGGTCTAGGGCCTGAGTTCTCCGGGCGTCGGGTCCAGATAGACCCGGCGCACCATCGGCAGCTCGGCCCGCAGCCGCCGTTCGGCGCGTTCGCAGGTCCACTCGATCTGCTGCGCGCTCGCGCCGTCCCGGAAGTCGACCTTGGCGGCGACCAGGGCCTCCCGGGGGCCCTGGACCAGGGTGGTCAGCTCCAGGACACCCTCGATGTGCTCCTCGGCGAGCAGCTCGGCACGGATGCGGTCCCGCACCGTGCGCGGCAGCGGGCGGCCGATGAGGAACTCGGCGTTGGACCGGCCCAGCACCCAGGCCACGTAGAGCAGCAGGGCGCCGATGCACAGGGACGCGACGCCGTCGAAGACGCCGGAGCCGGTGAGCTGGCCGCCGAGCAGGCCGCCGGCCGCGAGGACGAGGCCGATCAGGGCGGCGGAGTCCTCCAGGACGACGGCCTTGACGGCGGTGTCGGGGGTGCGGCGCAGATAGCGGCCGAACGGCACCCGGGCCCGGGCCGCCTCGCCGCGGGCCTGCCGGACGCCGGTGCGCAGCGAGTAGCCCTCCAGCAGGAAGGCGACGGCGAGGACGAGGTAGGAGACGAGCGGACTGCCGAGTTCCTCGCCGTGCGTGAGGGTGTGCAGGCCGTCGTAGAAGGAGAAGACGGCGCCGCCGACGAAGGTGGCGACGGCGGCGAGCAGCGCCCAGATGTAGCGCTCGGGGCCGTGGCCCAGGGGGTGGTCCTCGTCGGCGGGGCGGACGCTGCGTTTCAGGGAGGTCAGCAGCAGCACCTCGGTGACGGTGTCGGCGACCGAGTGCGCGGCCTCCGACAGCATGGCGCTGGAGCCGCTGATCAGGCCGGCCACGGCCTTGGCGATCGCGATGCCCAGATTGGCGAGGGCGGCGACGATCACCGTGCTGGTGCTCTCGCCGCCGCCGGTCTGCTCCTGTTGTCCCGGTGGTGCCATACCCCTCAGTGTTCCCGAGGGACGCGGACCACGCCTTCCTGGATCACCGTCAGGGCGAGCCGTCCGTCCTGGGTGTAGATCCGGGCCTGGCCCAGGCCCCGGCCGCCGGACGCGGACGGCGACTGCTGGTCGTAGAGCAGCCATTCGTCGGCGCGGAACGGGCGGTGGAACCACATGGCGTGGTCCAGGGAGGCGCCGACGACGTCACCGACCGCCCAGCCGCCCCGGCCGTGCGCGAGCAGCACCGAGTCGAGCAGGGTCATGTCGGAGACGTAGGTGGCGAGGACGACGTGCAGCAGGGGGTCGTCGGCGAGTTTGCCGTCGGTGCGGAACCAGACCTGGGAGCGCGGCTCGCGCGGGCCGCCGAAGGCGCCGTACGGCGGGTCCTCGACGTGCCGCAGGTCGACGGCGGCGCGGGCCTGGAGGAACCGTTCGACGGTCTCGGCGGGCAGGTGCGGGTAGGAGCGCAGCCGGTCGGCGTTGGTGGGCAGCGTCGCCGGGTCCGGCGCGGGCGGCATCGGCGCCTGGTGGTCGAGGCCGTCCTCGTACGTCTGGAAGGACGCCGACAGGGTGAAGACCGGCTTGCCGTGCTGGACGGCGACCACCCGGCGGGTGGTGAAGGAGCGGCCGTCGCGGAGCCGGTCGACCTCGTAGACGATGGGGGCGCCCGGGTCGCCGGGGCGCAGGAAGTAGGCGTGCAGGGAGTGCGCGGGCCGGTCGGCGGGGACGGTGCGTCCGGCGGCGACCAGCGCCTGGGCGGCCACCTGCCCGCCGAACACCCGGGGGACGACGGCGGACCGGGACCGGCCGCGGAATATGTCCTGCTCGATCCGCTCCAGGTCGAGCAGATCGAGCAGCGACTCAAGTGCCTCGCTCATGCGCTGATGGTCACAGGCCCATGTTCTTCGCGATGATCATCTTCATGACCTCGCTGGTGCCGCCGTAGATCCGGTTGACGCGGTTGTCGGCGTACAGGCGGGCGATCGGGTACTCGTTCATGTAGCCGTAGCCGCCGTGCAGCTGGAGGCAGCGGTCGATGACGCGGTGCGCGACCTCGGTGGCGAACAGCTTGGCGCTGGCGGCCTCGGCGGCGGTCAGCTCCCCGGCGTCCAGGGCCTCCAGGGCGCGGTCGGCGACCGCCTCGGCGGCGTCCACCTCGGCCTGGCAGGCGGCCAGCTCGAACTTGGTGTTCTGGAAGCTGGCGACGGTCTTGCCGAAAACGGTGCGGTCCTGCACGTAACTCTTGGCGAACCGGACGGCCGCGGCGGCCTGCGCGTAGGCGCCGTAGGCGATGCCCCAGCGCTCGGAGGGCAGGTTGGCGCCGAGGTAGGAGAAGCCCTTGTTCTCCTCGCCGAGCAGGTCCTCCACCGGCACCTTCACGTCGACGAAGGCCAGCTCGGCGGTGTCGGAGGTCTTCAGCCCGAGCTTGTCGAGCTTGCGGCCCACCGAGTAGCCCTCGGACTTGGTGTCGACGGCGAACAGGGAGATGCCGTGCCGGCGGTCCTCGGCGGTCGGCGCGGCGGTGCGGGCGCAGACGATGACACGGTCGGCGTGCACGCCACCGGTGATGAAGGTCTTGGCGCCGTTCAGCACGTAGTGCGTGCCGTCCTCGCTCAGCTTGGCGGTGGACTTCATGCCCGCCAGGTCGGAGCCGGTGCCCGGCTCGGTCATCGCGATCGCCCACATCTCCTCGGCGGAGACGAACTTGGGCAGGAACCGCTTCTTCTGCTCGTCGGTGGCGAGCATCTTGAGGTACGGCAGGGCGAGCAGCACATGCACGCCGGAGCCGCCGAAGGTGACACCCGCGCGGGCGGTCTCCTCGTACTGGATCGCCTCGAACTTGTGCGACTCCAGGCCGGCGCCGCCGAACTCCTCCGGCACGTTGATGCCGAACAGGCCCAGCTCGGCGAGCTTGTAGTAGAACTCGCGGGGCACGATGCCCTCGGTGAACCACTTGTCGTACTCCGGTACGACCTCGGCCTCGATGAAGGCGCGCAGGGTCTCCCGGAACGCCTCGTGATCCTCGTTGAACACCGTACGGCGCACGGGCGCCCACCTCCACGGGTACGTATCTAAGCGCTTGCTCAGCCCACGGTACCGGTGGGTAGGGACGGGCGTCCAGGGTGGGACGGGAGTAACCCGCGTCACCCTTCGCCCGCCGCCGCGAACGCCCCCCGCGCCATCCGGTGCAACAGCCCCGCCGTCGCCGCCCGGGACGGGCGGCTCAGGTGCGGCGTGGAGTTGAGCAGCCCGAACACCGCGTGCACCGCCGACCGCGCCATGGGCTCGGAAACCCCCGGGTACAGCTCCCGCACCACCTGCACCCACAGCTCCACGTACTGCCGCTGCAACTGCCGCACCAGCTTGCGGTCGCTGTCCCGGAGGCGGTCCAGCTCACGGTCGTGCAGGGTGATGAGCGGGCGGTCGTCGAGCGCGAAGTCGATGTGCCCCTCGATCAGCGAGTCGAGGACCGCCCCGGGGGCCTCGCCGTCGGCCTCCGCGAGCCGCCGTTTCGCACCCGTCAGGAGCTGACCGCTGATGCCGACCAGCAGTTCGGCGAGCATCGCGTCCTTGCCGGCGAAGTGCCGGTACAGACCCGGACCGCTGATGCCGACCGCCGCCCCTATCTCGTCCACGCCCACCCCGTGGAACCCGCGCTCGGCGAACAGCCGCGCGGCCTCCTTGAGGATCTGCTCGCGTCGGGTCGGGGCGTCGGTTCTCGTGGCCATGGAACCAATTCTAGACAGAGAGGTTAGCGGTCGTTAACCTGTGGGACGTACGTGTTAACGCTCATTAACAAACGCTCATGGACAAAGGAGCGCGAGATGCCCGAGGCGCCGGAGCTGACGAGCGCGGCCGACCCCGCGTCGGCGGCCTTCCAGGCCAACGACGCGGCGCAGCGCGCCCTCGTCGAGGAGCTGCGGAGCAAGCTGGCCGCGGCCCGCCTCGGCGGCGGCGAGCAGGCGCGCGCCCGGCACACCGCGCGCGGCAAGCTGCTGCCGCGCGAGCGGGTGGACCGGCTGCTGGACCCCGGCTCCCCGTTCCTGGAGCTGGCCCCGCTGGCGGCGGACGGGATGTACGACGGGCAGGCCCCGGCCGCCGGGGTGATCGCCGGGATCGGCCGGGTCGGCGGCCGGGAGTGCGTGATCGTCGCCAACGACGCCACGGTCAAGGGCGGCACGTACTACCCGATGACGGTGAAGAAGCACCTGCGGGCCCAGGAGATCGCCCTGGAGAACCGGCTGCCGTGTCTGTACCTGGTGGACTCGGGCGGCGCGTTCCTGCCGATGCAGGACGAGGTCTTCCCGGACCGCGAGCACTTCGGGCGGATCTTCTACCACCAGGCCCGGATGTCCGGCGCGGGCATCCCGCAGATCGCCGCCGTCCTCGGCTCGTGCACGGCGGGCGGCGCGTACGTCCCGGCGATGAGCGACGAGGCGGTCATCGTGCGCGGTCAGGGGACCATCTTCCTGGGCGGTCCGCCGCTGGTGAAGGCCGCCACCGGCGAGGTGGTCACCGCCGAGGAACTGGGCGGCGGCGAGGTGCACGCCCGGGTGTCGGGCGTCGCCGACCACCTCGCCGAGGACGACGCGCACGCGCTGCGGATCGTCCGGACCATCGTGGAAACGCTGCCCGCGCGCGGCGCGCCGCCCTGGGAGGTGCGCCCGGTCGTCGAACCGAAGGTGGACCCGTACGGGCTGTACGGCGTCGTGCCCGCCGACTCCCGCACCCCCTACGACGTGCGCGAGGTCATCGCGCGCCTGGTGGACGGCTCCCGGTTCGCGGAGTTCAAGGCCGAGTTCGGCCAGACCCTGGTCACCGGCTTCGCCCACCTGCACGGCCATCCGGTCGGCATCGTCGCCAACAACGGCATCCTGTTCTCCGAGTCCGCCCAGAAGGGCGCCCACTTCATCGAACTGTGCGACCAGCGCGGCATCCCGCTGCTCTTCCTCCAGAACATCTCCGGGTTCATGGTCGGCAAGGACTACGAGGCGGGCGGCATCGCCAAGCACGGCGCCAAGATGGTCACCGCCGTCGCCTGCACCCGCGTACCGAAGCTGACGGTCGTGATCGGCGGCTCGTACGGCGCGGGGAACTACTCGATGTGCGGCCGGGCCTACTCGCCCCGCTTCCTGTGGATGTGGCCCGGCGCCAAGATCTCCGTGATGGGCGGCGAACAGGCCGCGTCCGTGCTGGCGACCGTCAAGCGGGACCAGCTGGCGGCGCGCGGCGAGGAATGGCCGGCCGAGGAGGAAGCGGCGTTCAAGGCCCCGGTCCGCGCCCAGTACGAACGGCAGGGCAACGCCTACTACGCCACCGCCCGGCTGTGGGACGACGGGGTGATCGACCCGCTGGAGACCCGGCAGGTCCTGGGCCTGGCCCTGACCGCGTGCGCGGGCGCGCCACTGGCCGAACCCCGGTTCGGCATCTTCCGGATGTGAGAGGGGGACACGTCATGTTCGACACCGTGCTGGTGGCCAACCGGGGCGAGATCGCCGTTCGCGTGATCCGGACGCTGCGCGCGCTGGGGGTGCGTTCGGTGGCCGTCTTCTCCGACGCCGACGCCGGCGCCCGGCACGTCCGGGAGGCGGACACGGCGGTACGGATCGGCCCGGCGCCGGCCGCCGACAGCTATCTGAGCATCTCGCGGCTGCTGGTGGCCGCCGAGCGCACCGGCGCCCAGGCGGTGCACCCGGGATACGGCTTCCTGGCGGAGAACGCGGAGTTCGCGCGGGCCTGCGAAGCCGCCGGGCTGGTCTTCGTCGGGCCGCCCGCCGACGCCATCGCGCTGATGGGCGACAAGATCCGGGCCAAGGAGACGGTGGCGGCGGCCGGCGTGCCGGTGGTCCCCGGCGGCCGCGACCCCGACCTGGCCGAGGCGGCCCGCGCGCTCGGCGCGCCGGTGCTGCTGAAACCGTCGGCGGGCGGCGGCGGCAAGGGCATGCGGCTGGTGCGGGACCTGGCGGCGCTGGACGAGGAGATCGCCGCGGCCCGCCGCGAGGCCCGCGCCTCCTTCGGCGACGACACGCTGCTGGTGGAGCGGTGGATCGACCGGCCCCGGCACATCGAGATCCAGGTGCTGGCCGACGGCCACGGGGGCGTCGTGCACCTGGGCGAGCGCGAGTGCTCGCTGCAACGCCGGCACCAGAAGATCGTCGAGGAGGCGCCCAGTGTGCTCCTGGACGAGGAGACCCGGGCCGCGATGGGCGCGGCGGCCGTGCAGGCGGCCCGCTCCTGCGGCTACCGGGGCGCGGGCACGGTGGAGTTCATCGTGCCCGGCGCCGACCCGGCCGGGTACTGCTTCATGGAGATGAACACCCGCCTCCAGGTGGAGCACCCGGTCACCGAGTACGTCACCGGGCTCGACCTGGTGGAGTGGCAGCTGCGGGTCGCGTCCGGCGAGGAACTCGGCTTCGCCCAGCGGGACGTCCGGCTCGCCGGCCACGCGGTCGAGGCCCGGCTCAGCGCGGAGGACCCGGCCAGGGGCTTCCTGCCGACCGGCGGCACGGTGCTGCGGCTGCGCGAACCGCACGGCGACGGGGTGCGCACCGACTCCGGGTTGACCGAGGGCACTGAGGTGGGCAGCCGGTACGACCCGATGCTGGCCAAGGTGATCGCGTACGGCCCGGACCGGGCGACGGCGCTGCGCAAGCTGCGCGCGGCGCTCGCCGAGACGGTGACGCTGGGGGTGCCGACCAACGCCGCGTTCCTGCGGCGGCTGCTGGCCCACCCGGCGGTGGTGGCGGGCGACCTGGACACCGGGCTGGTGGAGCGCGAGGTGGCGAACCTGGTCGTCACCGGCGTACCGGAGGAGGTGTACGAGGCGGCGGCGGCCGTCCGGCTGGACGCGCTGACCCCGAAGGGCGACGGCTGGACGGACCCGTTCGCGGTGCCGAGCGGGTGGCGGCTGGGCGGGGAGCCGAAGCCGCCGGCCTTCCACCTGCGCGTCGGCGATCCCGTCGAGTACACCCCGCGCGGCACCCACACCGTCGCCGACGACACCGTCACCGTCACCCTGGACGGCGTCCGGCACACCTTCCACCGGGCCGGCGACTGGCTCGGCCGGGACGGTGCCGCCTGGCAGGTGCGGGACCACGACCCGGTCGCCGCCTCCCTCACCCGCGCCGCGCACGCGGGCGCCGACTCGCTGACCGCGCCGATGCCGGGCACGGTGACGGTGGTGAAGGCCGCCGTCGGCGACGAGGTGGCCGCCGGGCAGAGCCTGCTGGTGGTCGAGGCGATGAAGATGGAGCACGTCATCTCCGCCCCGCACGCCGGCACGGTCACCGAACTCGACGTCGCCCCCGGCACGACGGTCGCCATGGACCAGGTGCTGGCCGTCATCGCCCCCGCCGAGGAGATCCCGTGACCCTGCCCATGACCGTCCCGGCGGCCGGCCTGCCGGCCCGCGTCCGCATCCACGAGGTCGGCCCCCGCGACGGCCTCCAGAACGAGCGGGCGACCGTCCCGACCGCCGTCAAGGCCGACTTCGTGCGCCGGCTGGCCGAGTCGGGGCTGACCACGATCGAGGCGACCAGTTTCGTGCACCCCGGGTGGGTGCCCCAACTGGCCGACGCGGAAGAGCTGTTCCCGCAGGTCGCCGCGCTCCCGGTCGCCCTGCCGGTGCTGGTCCCCAACGAACGCGGCCTGGACCGGGCGCTCGCCCTCGGCGCCCGCCGGGTCGCCGTCTTCGCCAGTGCCACCGAGTCCTTCGCCAAGGTCAACCTCAACCGCACGGTGGACGAGTCGCTGGCCATGTTCGCGCCGGTGGTGGCCCGCGCCAAGGCCGCCGGCGGGCACGTGCGCGGCTATCTGTCGATGTGCTTCGGCGACCCCTGGGAGGGCGCCGTCCCGGTCCCCCAGGTGGTCCGGGTCTGCCGGGCGCTGCTCGACCTCGGCTGCGACGAACTGAGCCTCGGCGACACCATCGGGGCCGCCACCCCCGGGCACGTCACCGCCCTGTTGGACGAGCTGACCGCCCAGGGCGTGCCGGTAGCGGCCCTCGGCGTCCACTTCCACGACACCTACGGCCAGGCCCTGGCCAACACCCTCGCCGCGCTCCAGCGGGGCGTCAGCACCGTCGACGCCTCGGCGGGCGGCCTCGGCGGCTGCCCGTTCGCCAAGTCGGCCACCGGCAACCTGGCCACCGAGGACCTGGTGTGGATGCTGCGCGGCCTCGGCATCGACACCGGCGTCGACCTCGACCGGCTCGTCGCCACCAGCGTCTGGATGGCCGCCCACCTGAACCGGCCCAGTCCGTCGCGTACCGTCCGCGCTCTCTCCCACAAGGACCAGTGATCAGCATGGACCACCGGCTCTCCCCCGAACTGGACGAACTGCGCCGCACCGTCGAGGAGTTCGCGCACGACGTGGTCGCCCCCAAGATCGGCGACTTCTACGAGCGGCACGAGTTCCCCTACGAGATCGTCCGCGAGATGGCCCGGATGGGGCTGTTCGGACTGCCCTTCCCCGAGGAGTACGGCGGGATGGGCGGCGACTACCTCGCCCTCGGCGTCGTCCTGGAGGAACTGGCCCGGGTGGACTCCTCGGTGGCCATCACCCTGGAGGCGGGCGTCTCGCTGGGCGCGATGCCGATCCATCTCTTCGGCACCGAGGAGCAGAAGCGGACCTGGCTGCCGAGGCTGTGCGCCGGCGAGATCCTGGGCGCCTTCGGGCTGACCGAGCCGGACGGCGGCTCGGACGCGGGCGCCACCCGGACCACGGCCCGGCTGGACGAGCCGGCCGGCGAGTGGGTGATCAACGGCACCAAGTGCTTCATCACCAACTCCGGTACGGACATCACCGGCCTGGTCACGGTCACCGCCATCACCGGCCGCACACCCGACGGCGCCCCTCGCATCTCCTCGATCATCGTGCCGGCGGGCACCCCCGGCTGCACCGTCGCCCCGCCGTACTCGAAGGTCGGCTGGAACGCCTCCGACACCCGGGAGCTGTCCTTCGACGACGTCCGGGTGCCGGCCGCCAACCTGCTGGGCCAACAGGGCCGGGGCTACGCCCAGTTCCTGCGCGTCCTGGACGAGGGCCGGATCGCGATCGCGGCGCTGGCGACCGGTCTGGCGCAGGGCTGTGTGGACGAGTCGGTGAAGTACGCCAAGGAGCGGCACGCCTTCGGGCGGCCGATCGGGGCCAACCAGGCCATCCAGTTCAAGGTCGCGGACATGGAGATGAAGGCGCACACCGCCCGGCTGGCCTGGCGGGACGCGGCCTCCCGGCTGGTGGCGGGCGAGCCGTTCAAGAAGGAGGCGGCGCTGGCGAAGTTGTACTCGTCGACGGTCGCGGTGGACAACGCCCGGGACGCCACGCAGATCCACGGCGGGTACGGGTTCATGAACGAGTATCCGGTGGCCCGGATGTGGCGGGACGCCAAGATCCTGGAGATCGGCGAGGGCACCAGCGAGGTGCAGCGGATGCTGATCGCCCGGGAGCTGGGACTGGTGAGCTGAGGTTAGGCTACCCTGCCTTCGAAATGTCCGTTCGAGTGATCGGCGGACGCTCCGCTCCGTTTGAAAGCAGCCACGCCATGTCCAACGCCAGAGCCACCTTCCTGAGCCGCCGCGGCATCCTCGCGGCCGGCGGCGCCCTCGGCCTCGGTGCCGCGCTCACGGCCTGCGGGAGCGACGACAAAGACAGTGGCTCGGCGGACGGGGCAGGCACCGGCAAGTCCGGCCCCTGGACGTTCAAGGACGACCGCGGCACCACGGTGAAGCTCGACCAGGTGCCCACGAGCATCGTCGCCTTCACCGGAGTCGCCGCCGCCCTGTACGACTACGGCGTCCAGGTCAAGGGCGTCTTCGGCCCGACGACGACGAAGGACGGCAAGGCCGACGTGCAGGCCGGCGACATGGACGTCAGCAAGGTGACCGTGCTCGGCAACGCCTGGGGCAAGCTCAACGTCGAGAAGTACGCCGCCCTCGCCCCCGAGGTGCTGATCACCACCACGTTCGACGACGCGGGCACCCTGTGGTCGGTGCCGGAGGAGTCCAAGGACAAGATCGCCAAGCTGGCGCCGAGCGTCGCGATCTCCGTCTTCGACCGGCAGCTCACCAAGCCGCTCCAGCGGATGTGGGAGCTGGCCGAGTCGCTGGGCGCGGACCTGACGGCCGCCAAGACCGTCCAGGCGAAGAAGGACTTCGAGGCCGCCGCCGAGCGGCTGCGCAAGGCCGCCAAGGCCCGCCCCGAGATCAAGGTGCTGGCCGGTTCCGCGAGCCCCGACCTGTTCTACGTCTCCGGCACCAACCTCTCCGTGGACCTGGAGTACTTCAAGGCCCTCGGGGTGAACTTCGTCGAGCCCCCGGAGTCCGCCAAGAAGGCGACCGGCGGCTGGTTCGAGTCGCTGAGCTGGGAGAACGTCGACAAGTACCCGGCCGACGTGATCATCATGGACGACCGCTCCTCGACCATCCAGCCCGCCGACATCACCGAGGGCACCTGGAAGAAGCTGCCCGCGGTCAAGGCCGGCCAGGTCATCTCGCGCTCCCCCGAGCCGATCCTGTCCTACGACAAGTGCACGCCGCTGCTCACCAACCTGGCCGAGGCCATCGAGAAGGCGAAGAAGGTCAGCTGACCCCTCCCCGTCCCGCACGAGCCGCCCGTCCTCCCCGGACGTGGCGGCTCGACGCGTTTCCGGGGGGGGGCTGTTGCCAGAGCGAGAAGAGTTAGTTAGGTTAGCCTTACCTAAGCAACTCGCTGGTGCGAGAAGCTCAGTAACTCCCCGAAAGTGCCCCCACATGCGGAAACTGATCGACTGGACGGCCGCCCAGGCCGGCCTCGGCCCCCTCGCCGGCGGGATGTTCACCTCCGACGGCACCGAGTCCACCCGCCAGGCCCTGCTGCTGGCCCGCGCCCGAACGGCCCCCGAAGCCGCGGGGAAACTCCGCGTCCTGGTCTCCGCGGCCGCCCACCTGGGCGTACGGAAAGCGGCGCGCGCGCTCGGTCTCGGTCCGGGCGCCGTCGTGCCGGTCCCCGTCGACCGCCACCACCGGATGCACACCGTGGCCCTCGCCCGCGAGTTGGAGCGCTGCCTCGGCGCGGACCTGGTCCCGCCGGCCGTCGTCGCCACCGCCGGGACCCCCGACCTCGGCGCCATCGACCCGCTGCCGGAGACGGCCGCGCTGTGCGCGCGGTACGGCGCGTGGCTGCATGTGGACGCCGGCCACGGCTGCGGACTGTTCGCCTCCGCGAAATACCGGGACCGGCTGGCCGGCGTCGAGCGGGCCGACTCGGTCGCCGTCGACTACGGCACGGCCTTCTTCCAGCCGGCCGGCCCGGCCGCCCTGCTGGTCCGGGACGCGGCCGTACTGCGGCACACCGCCGCGCACCCCGCGGTCCGCCCCGCCGTCCCCGATGTCCTGCACCTGTGGCGGACGTTGCGGATCCTGGGCACCGACGGCGTCGGACAGCTCTTCGACGAGGTGTGCGACCTGGCGGCCGAGGGCTGGAAACTGCTCGCCGCCGACCCCCGCTTCGACGTGGTCGCCGAACCCGCCCTGTCCACGCTGGTGTTCCGCTACATCCCGGCGGCCGTGACCGCCCCGGCCCGGATCGACCGGGCCAACCTGTACGCCCGCAAAGCCCTCTTCGCCGCCGGTGACCCGGTGGTGGCGGGCGCCGAGGTGGCCGGCCGGCACTACCTGCGGCTCACCCTGCTCGACCCCGCGACCACCCCGGCCGACCTGACCGCCGTATTCGATCTGATCGCCGGCCACGCCGAGCGCTATCTGGGAGAGCGACTTGTCCGCGCGAGCTGAACCGCCCTTCGTCTTCCGTGCCCTGGACCCGCTGCGGGACTCCGCCCTCGTGCACCGCTGGGTCACCCACCCCCGAGCCGCCGCCTGCTGGCTCAGGCCGAACGCGAAACTGGTGGAGGTCGAACGGGCCTGCATGCGGATGGCCGCCGACGAACAGCACCGGCCGCTGCTCGCCCTGCGGGCCGGCCGGCCCGCCTTCCTGATGGTGACCTACGACCCGGCCGGCGTGTACGAGGCCGAGCCCGGCGACCTCGGCATGCGGCTGCTGCCCGCGCCGGCCCTGGTCCCGGCGCGCGGCCTCCTCCTCGGCGCCGCCCTGGCCCGCCTCTTCCGGGACCCGGCGGTCCGGCGCGTCGTCACCCCGGAACTGCCCGGCGAGCGGTCCGAGCGCGCCTCCCTCCTCACCTTCTGCACCCGGGAAGAGTTCCTCGGGACGGCCGCGGCGGCCGTCTGAACCGGCGCCCTCCCGGGCGGGGCACCCGCCGGGAGACAATCCCCGTATGGCGGAAATCATCCAGAAGGACGGCACCTGGGCCTTCGACGGGGACGCCCTGCGCCTGACGCCCGGCCGGGACAAGAACGTCGGCCTGCTCCGCAGAGAACTGGGCGAACTCGTCGTACCACTCGGCGCGTTGGCCGGGATCTCGTTCGAGCAGGGCAAGAAGGCCGGCCGGCTGCGGCTCAGGCTGCGCGACGGCGCCGATCCACTGCTGCACGCCACCGGCGGCCGGCTCACCGAGCCGCACGACCCGTACCAGCTGATCGTCGAGGCCGACCGCTACGGCGTGGCCGAGTACTTCACCGACGAGGTGCGCGGCGCGCTGCTCCTGGACGGGGTGCCGGCCGATCCGGTCGGCGCGTACCTGCTGCCGGGTCCGGCGGTACCGCTCTCCGTCTCCGCCGGGGACGGCTCCGCGAGCTTCGACGGCGAGCGGGTGCGGCTGGAGTGGAACTGGAAGACGGAGGACGCCAAGGTCGCGGCCGGCACCCGGGTGCTGCCGCTGGCCGACATCACCGCCGTCCAGTGGCTGCCGTCGATCGGTCTGGACAACGGGCATCTGCGGTTCACGGTGCGCGGCACGCCGACCAAGGCACCGCCCAAGTACGACCCGAACGCCATCGAGCTGTGGGGGTTCAAGAAGGACCCCCTGATGGCCCTGGTGGCCGCCGCGGTGCAGGCCCGCCTGCCGCACCCGGCGACTCGCCCGGACCGGTCCCCCGCCGCCGGGCAGCCCGCCGCGCCCGCCCCCGTCGAGGACGACCACGACGCCCTGCTGCGCCGGCTGCGGGAACTGGGCGAACTGCACCGCGACGGCGTCCTGACCGACGACGAGTTCGCGCTGGCCAAGACGGCGGTACTGAAGCGGATGTGAGCTACTTCGCCTTGCGGGCCACGGTGAAGTGGTCGACCTGCTCGCCGGTCTCGGCGATGCCGCGCACCTTCAGGGTGGCGGTGCGGCCCTTGGCGGCCGGGGTGACGTCGACCCGCAGGAAGGAGTAGTCGAGGTAGCGCACCCGCGACCAGGCGACGGTCTCGCTCTGCTTGCCGCCGTCGACGCAGATGAACGAGGCGACGGACTCGTTGTCCTTGACGTTGCCCTCGTAGGATTCGTCGGCGCTGAAGGCGTACAGGCTCTTGCCGGCCGCGCCCGCGGTGACGTAGACGACGCCCTCGGTCTCGGGGTAGGCGGTGCCGCCGATCGGGAGCTTCTTGACCACCTCGCCGTTCTTGATGACGTCGGTGCGCTCGTAGACGTGGTTGTGGCCGTTGATGACCAGGTCCACGGTGTACTTCTCGAACAGCGGCACCCACTCGTCGCGCACCCCGCCCTCGGAGGCGTGCGCGGTGGAGGTGCAGTAGGCGCAGTGGTGGAAGAAGACGACGACGAAGTCGATGTCCTTGTCCGCGCGGTAGGACTTGAGCTTGCGCTCCAGCCAGGTGGTCTGGGTGCCGCCGGAGATGCCGAGGTTGGCCGGGATCTCGAAGGAGATGTCGTTGGCGTCCAGCGAGATGACCGCGGTGTTGCCGTGCACGAAGGAGTAGACGCCGGGCAGGTTGTCCTGGTCGGGGCCGTTGCCGGGCAGCTCCCAGCGGGCGTTCTCGCCGCCGTAGCCGTTGGGCGAGTACCAGGCTTCCATGTCGTGGTTGCCGTACGCGACCATCCACGGGACCTGCTTGGCGACCGACTCGGTCTGGTACAGGAACTGGTCCCAGACCCGGGAGTCGAAGCCGGCGTCGGTGGCCTTGCCCTGGCCGGCCGGGTCGCCGTAGGCGATGTCGCCGGCGTGCAGGTGGAAGGCCGGGTTCTGGGCGAGGATCAGCGCGTCGTTGGCCAGGCCGTGGTAGCTGACGCCCTGGTCGCCGAAGGCGGTGAAGGTGAACGGCTCGGCCTTGGCGGGGGCGGTGGTGAAGGTGCCGAGGGTGCCGGCGAGGTGCGCCTCGGCCGGGTCGAAGCCGGCGTGGCCGACCCCGTAGTAGTAGGTCCGGCCGGGCTTGAGGTGGGTGAGCTTGGCGTGCAGGTAGTACTGCGTGTAGTCGCCGCTGGCGCCGACGCCGGCCGGGGTGTAGAGGGTGCGGACCTCGACGTCGATCTTGCGGGAGAGGTCCCAGGGGTGGGCGCCGATCCGGATGAACGGCTTCTTGACGGCGACCGGCACCTGCCAGGAGACGGTCATCTCGGTGCGCGGGTCGGTGCCGTAGGCCAGGTGCCGGCCGAAGGGGGCGACCAGGGCGCCGTCGACGGTCTCGGTGCTCGCCTTCGACGAGGCCGGCGTGGCGGCCTGGGCGGCGCCGCCCGCCACGTAGCCGCCGCCGACGACGGCACCGAGCGTGACCGCGCCGCCCCGCACCAGCGTGCGGCGCGAGAACTTGGAGCGCAGGTACTCGTGCTGTTCGGCCATGCTCATCCGCGCGGCCAGCTGCTCGGGAACGCCCATACGAGGTATGTCCATGGCGTCTGAAACTCGTCTCCCGAGGCAACGAGTTTTCGGCCACAGGATGGACAGGCGGCAAACAGCCTCCCATGAGAGTTTCAACAGGCTCTTGCCCGAATTCGGGCAGGTTTCTTGCACAGGCGCCTTTCGTCCCCCAGGATCTACCGGGTGCACGACGAACTCGTTGATCATCTGACGCGGTCCACGCCCCTCAACCGGGGCGAGGCGCTGCGCGTGGTCCAGGACGTGCTCGCCTACTTCGACGAGACGACCGAGGAGTACGTCCGTCGCCGCCACCGCGAGCTCCAGGCCCAGGGCCTGGTGAACGCGACGATCTTCGAACGGATCAAGGCGGAACTCGCATACCGGGCGGTCGCACCACCGGAGCTGACGCTCCGTCAACTGCGCCGCGTCGTCTACGGCTGAGGGACAGCGTTTTTATGTGCGGAATCGTCGGTTACATCGGCAGGCGTGATGTGGCGCCCCTGCTTCTGGAGGGCCTCCAGCGCCTGGAGTACCGGGGCTACGACTCGGCGGGCATCGTCGTCACCGCCCCCAAGGCGGCCGGTCTGAAGATGGTCAAGGCCAAGGGCCGGGTCCGGGACCTGGAGGCCAAGGTCCCGGCGCGCTTCAAGGGCACCACCGGCATCGCCCACACCCGCTGGGCCACCCACGGCGCCCCTTCCGACGCCAACGCCCACCCGCACCTGTCGGCCGACCACAAGGTCGCCGTCGTGCACAACGGCATCATCGACAACGCCGCCGACCTGCGCCGCAAACTGGAGGCGGACGGCGTCGAGTTCCTCTCGGAGACCGACACCGAGGTCCTCGTCCACCTCATCGCCCGCTCGGCGGCCGAGAAGCTGGAGGACCGGGTCCGCGAGACCCTCCGGCTGATCGAGGGCACCTACGGCATCGCCGTCGTGCACGCCGACTTCCCCGACCGCATCGTGGTGGCCCGCAACGGCTCCCCGGTCGTCCTCGGCATCGGCGAGAAGGAGATGTTCGTCGCCTCCGACATCGCCGCGCTGGTCGCCCACACCCGGCAGATAGTCACCCTCGACGACGGCGAGATGGCCACCCTCAAGGCCGACGACTTCCGCACCTACACCACCGAGGGCACCCGCACCACCTCCGAGCCGACCACCGTGGAGTGGGAGGCCGCCTCCTACGACATGGGCGGCCACGACACCTACATGCACAAGGAGATCCACGAGCAGGCCGAGGCGGTCGACCGGGTGCTGCGCGGCCGGATCGACGACCGCTTCTCCACCGTGCACCTCGGCGGCCTCAACCTGGACGCCCGCGAGGCCCGCCGGATCCGCCGGGTCAAGATCCTCGGCTGCGGCACCTCGTACCACGCGGGCATGATCGGCGCCCAGATGATCGAGGAGCTGGCCCGCATCCCCGCCGACGCCGAGCCGGCCTCCGAGTTCCGCTACCGCAACGCCGTCGTCGACCCCGACACCCTCTACGTCGCCGTCTCCCAGTCCGGCGAGACGTACGACGTGCTGGCCGCCGTGCAGGAGCTGAAGCGCAAGGGCGCCCGGGTGCTCGGCATCGTCAACGTGGTCGGTTCGGCCATCGCCCGCGAGGCGGACGGCGGCATGTACGTGCACGCGGGGCCCGAGGTCTGCGTGGTCTCCACCAAGTGCTTCACCAACACCACGGTCGCCTTCGCGCTGCTCGCCCTGCACCTGGGCCGCACCCGCGACCTGTCGGTGCGCGACGGCAAGCGGATCATCGAGGGGCTGCGCAAGCTGCCCGGCCAGATCTCCGAGATGCTGGCGCAGGAGGAGGAGATCAAGAAGCTGGCCGCCGAGTACGCCGAGGCCCGCTCGATGCTCTTCATCGGCCGCGTCCGGGGCTACCCGGTGGCCCGGGAGGCGTCGCTGAAGCTCAAGGAGGTCTCCTACATCCACGCCGAGGCGTACCCGGCCTCCGAGCTGAAGCACGGCCCGCTGGCCCTGATCGAGCCGGCCCTGCCCACCGTCGCGATCGTCCCCGACGACGACCTGCTGGAGAAGAACCGCGCCGCGATGGAGGAGATCAAGGCCCGCAGCGGCCAGATCCTCGCCGTCGCCCACCAGCACCAGGAGAAGGCCGACCACACCGTCGTCGTCCCGAAGAACGAGGACGAACTCGACCCCATCCTGATGGGCATCCCGCTCCAACTCCTCGCCTACCACACGGCGCTGGCCCTGGGCCGGGACATCGACAAGCCCCGCAACCTCGCCAAGTCAGTGACGGTGGAGTAAGAAGCGCCCGAAGGGGCGCGGGGCTGTATCGATGTGCGGCTCCGCCGCGTGGGCGCGAGCAACCACGAACCACCCGCACAGGCAAGACAACAGGGTGGCCCCCCACGTGTGCCAACACACGCAGGGGGCCACCCTGTTGTCAGGGAATCACCACAACCGGCCGCTGCGCCCGCTTGGCCAGCCTCCCCGCAACCGACCCGAAAAGCCGCCCGACGAGCCCGTGGGTGGAACCCACGACAATCGCGTCGGCCTCGTACTCCCGCCCCACCTCTTCGAGTTCGTGGCAGATGTCGCCACCCCGCTCGACGAGAATCCACGGCACCTCGGCGAGATAGTCCGCGCAGGCCAGCTCGAGGCCCAGCACCTCGGTGCGGTGGTCCGGCACGTCCACGAAGACGGGTGGTTCGCAGCCCGCCCACACCGTGGTGGGCAGCCGGTTGGCCACATGGACGATGATCAGGCCCTGGGCCTGGCGCAGCGCCATGCCGATGGCGTACGCGAGGGCGCGTTCACTGGACGTGGAGCCGTCGAAGCCCACGACGACACCGTGCTTGAAGGCGGGGTCGCACGCGTGGCGTGGCTCTGGCTCCGCCAGGGGATCGGCCGCCGTCGGATCGGCGACCGGCCGCTTGCGGTCCGCGGGTTCGAAGAATTCGTGACCGGCCATGGCTGTCTCGGCGTTGTGATCCTTTATGTGGGCCGACAGGGTGCGGCGGAGCGGTGTGCGCATCAGTGTCCGGGAATCGTCTTCCCAACCCCATACCCCCAAGGGTACGGCGGCACGCCTCCTTCACCCGGTTCCCGGCGGGCTGCCCGCCGGGGTTCCCCGGAGCATGCACGAGGGGGCGCCCGTTACGCAATGGTTGCTGCGCTGTACAGGCGGTTCACACAGGATTCACGCGCGCGTACGCCCCTCGTACGGTCGTCCGAGGTACCGGTCCGGCCCGCCGGGCGGCGTTCGGTTGCCTCCTGGTCCCGGTCGTGCTCCTGTGGTGCGGGGCCTCCCGCGCGCGCCGCCCGGCGGCCGGGGCCGGCGACGGGACGGTCGCGGGTACGGAAACGGGGGCGCGCGGGAGCGGGCGGCACATCGGGGAAAGCGCACCGGTCGCCTGACCGGTTTCCGTACCCGCGCCCGCTTCTTTTCAGCCAACTTCGACACATGGCGCATCCCCGCCCCGGACCACCCCCCAATCCCCGTTCCACCTGCACGGAAAGGGTCTCGGAGCCCCTGCGCACCCTACGGGGATTGGCCACCGTCACAAGGCGCACTTCCCTGCGGCGCCCGGGAGTGCAACGCTTCGTGATCGAATGCTTCACGCCAAGTTGCCATGTCGACAATGTCCCAAGTGCCGAACCGGCCATCCCGGCGCGACGGGACACAGTAGATTCGATCTTGACTGTCTACGGCGGGGGACTCGTGCAGGACCGAGGGGAAACGTGTTGGAGCGACAGACCCGAAAGGATCAGGGCGCCGCGACCACCGAGGGGGGCTTAGCAGCATGAGCCACGACTCCACTGCCGCGCCGGAAGCCGCGTCCCGGAAACTCTCCGGGCGACGCCGCAAGGAGATCGTCGCGGTGCTGCTGTTCAGCGGCGGCCCCATTTTCGAGAGTTCCATACCGCTGTCGGTGTTCGGTATCGACCGGCAGGACGCCGGCGTACCGCGCTACCGGCTGCTGGTCTGCGCCGGCGAGGACGGCCCGCTCAGGACCACGGGAGGTCTGGAGCTGACCGCGCCGCAGGGTCTTGAGGCGATCTCCCGGGCCGGCACCGTGGTGGTGCCCGCCTGGCGGTCGATCACCTCACCGCCGCCGGAGGAGGCGCTGGACGCGCTGCGCCGGGCGCACGAGGAGGGCGCGCGCATCGTGGGCCTGTGCACCGGCGCGTTCGTGCTGGCCGCGGCCGGGCTGCTGGACGGCCGCCCGGCCACCACGCACTGGATGTACGCGCCGACGCTGGCCAAGCGCTACCCGTCGGTGCACGTCGACCCGCGCGAGCTGTTCGTGGACGACGGCGACGTGCTGACGTCGGCCGGCACCGCCGCCGGCATCGATCTGTGTCTGCACATCGTGCGCACCGACCACGGCAACGAGGCGGCCGGCGCGCTGGCCCGGCGCCTGGTGGTGCCACCGCGCCGCAGCGGCGGCCAGGAGCGCTACCTGGACCGGTCTTTACCGGAGGAGATCGGCGCCGACCCGCTGGCCGAGGTCGTCGCCTGGGCGCTGGAGCACCTCCACGAGCAGTTCGACGTGGAGACGCTCGCCGCGCGCGCGTACATGAGCCGTCGTACGTTCGACCGCCGGTTCCGCTCGCTGACGGGTTCGGCCCCGCTCCAGTGGCTGATCACCCAGCGGGTGCTCCAGGCGCAGCGCCTGCTGGAGACGTCCGACTACTCGGTGGACGAGGTGGCCGGCCGCTGCGGCTTCCGCTCGCCGGTGGCGCTGCGCGGCCACTTCCGCCGCCAGCTGGGCTCCTCCCCGGCCGCCTACCGGGCCGCGTACCGGGCCCGCCGGCCGGGGGCCGACCGCCCGGCGGACAGCGGTGAGCGGGCCCCGGTCGCGGCCGAGGCGGCCGGGGCGCACCCGGCCCCGCCGCACCCGGAGGGCGGCGTACCGTTCCAGACCCGCCGCCCCGCCCCGCACCACGCCCCCGCCGACGCCGACCGCGAGGCCTACGCGGGCCCCCGCCCCAGCCTCCCGGGCCAGCGCAGCGCACCCTGACCCGGCGGCCCGGTGTCTGTGTGGGCCCCCACGGGGCCCACACAGACACCGGGGGACTGAAAAGCTGACGTCAGCCGTAGGGTGTTCGCATGAACGATCGCATGGTGTGGATCGACTGCGAGATGACCGGCCTCTCGCTGTCCGACGACGCGCTCATCGAGGTGGCCGCCCTCGTCACCGACTCCGAGCTGAACATCCTCGGCGACGGCGTCGACATCGTCATCCGCCCGCCGGACCAGGCCCTGCTGACCATGCCGGACGTGGTGCGCCGGATGCACACCGCCTCCGGCCTGCTCACCGAACTGGAGCACGGCACGACGCTGGCCGACGCCGAGGAACGGGTCCTGGCGTACGTCAGGGAACACGTCAAGGAGCCCGGCAAGGCCCCGCTGTGCGGCAACTCCGTCGGCACCGACCGCGGCTTCCTGCTCCGCGACATGCCGACCCTGGAGGACTACCTCCACTACCGGATCGTCGACGTCTCCTCGGTCAAGGAGCTGGCCCGCCGCTGGTACCCGAGGGCCTACTTCAACAGTCCGGAGAAGAACGGCAACCACCGCGCGCTCGCCGACATCCGCGAGTCCATCGCCGAGCTGCGCTACTACCGCGAGGCCGTCTTCGTCCCCCAGCCCGGCCCCGACTCCGAGACCGCCAAGGCCATCGCGGCCAGGCATGTCGTGCGCGCCGAGTAAGGCGGGCGCGAGCACCCCTTCGGACCCTGTACACTTTTTCTCGGCCGGTCGGGGAAACCAGACGGAATCCCAGCACCGGTCATGGTGGGTGTAGCTCAGCTGGTAGAGCACCTGGTTGTGGTCCAGGAAGTCGCGGGTTCAAGTCCCGTCACTCACCCTGACAGGGAAGCCCCTGATGCGCGGAGACGCGCATCAGGGGCTTCGTCGCGTTCGGCTGCCCTTCCGTTCCCTTCCCGCCAACCCCGAGGGCAGGAACAGCAGTTCACCGTTCTGACGCTCGAGCGCAACCAGTAGTGTCCACAGTTGGTCGGGTTGAGTGACCATTGCTGTGGGCTGGACTGGTGGGGCTGGACTGGAATGGGGTTCGGGTGCGTCGGAAGAAGGCTGGCGGGGGAGACGAGGTGAGCCTCTGGAGCGGTCGCCGGGCCCGGCGGCGGGCCGGCCCGCGGGCGCCGGAGCACCGGGACGGGCCCGCCCCGGCCGCCGGGGAACCGGCCGGGCCGCGCGTCCTCGTCGAGGACCACGACGGCCTGCTCCTGCTACGCCTGCCCACGGACGACACCCTGCTCGCCGCCGACGTCACCGACCTGGCCCGCGCCCTGCGCGCCGCCGGCCCGGACACCGTCACGATCGTGGCGGCCGCCGGGGCGGACGCGTCGGCGGCGCTCTGGTCCCGGCTGAGCGAGTCGCTCGACTCGCTGCGGGAGGCCGGCACCCGGTCCGTGCGGCTGGTGCTGTCCGGTGCCGGACTCGACCGGCCGGACCGGCCCGCCCCGGCCCGCCGGATCGCCGACGCCTGGGGGCTGACGGTCGAGGCCCCCGACGGGCCGGTGCTCGTGGTGCCGGGCGGCTCGGTCTTCGTACCGCCCGGGGACGGCGGCTGGTGGCGGTTCGCGCCGGGCGAGCGGCCCGCGATGCTCGGGCCGCGCACCCCCGCCCCGCACTGGCAGGCCGCGCTGCGCGGGGCGCCCGCGCGGACCTCGGACGGCTGCGTGGTGGAGCAGATACCGGCCGGTCTGCTGATCCGGCCCGCCGAGGCGACCGCGGCCCGGCCCGGTGACCTGTTCCACGCCGTACCCGTGGACCCCAAGCGGCCCGCCGTGATCGTCGGGGTGCCGTGGGGCGAGGACGTCCTGGCGAGCGAGGTGGCCGAGGTGCTCGCCGCGCTGCCGGCCGCCGTCCGCGCCGGCGTCCGGCTCGCCCCGGGCGGGCGGCGCGACCTGCTGCCGCTGGGCCGCGCGGTGGCTACGGAGCTGAAGGCCGAGGTGGAGGTCTCCACCGGCGTCCCGCTCTTCGCCGCCGACAGCCCGCTGGGCACGTACGGCGTCCGGTCCGTGCTGGTCGGGCCGGACGGGGCGGCGCGCTGGCTGCCGTTCGTGGACGCCGTACTGTGCCCGCCGCCGGCCCCGGCCCGGCCGGCCCCGGGACCCGACGGCCCGGCCGCCGCCCCCGGCCCCGCTCCGGCTCCCCGGCTGCTGCGCTGGACCTCGCCGCTGCCGGACCCCCGGGGCCCCGAGGACGGCGTCCTGCACCTCTCCGACACGTGGCGGGCCACGATCACCCGGGCCGGGCTGTGGGTGGACCGCCGGGACGGTCCGCCGCCGCCCTGGAGCGCCCGCCCGGTGAGCTCCGAGGGCCCCACCGTCGAGATCGGCGTCAGCGGCGACCGGCTCGACGACTCGCTCTGGCCGGTGCTGTCCCGCCTCCTCGGCCGCCTCCCGGCCGACCTGCGCACCCGCACCACCCTGCACGTCCACGCCACCCCGCCCGACGGCGGCCTCGCCCTGCGCACGCTGGCGGCGGACCACGCCCTGCGCGTCATCCGCTTCACCACGACCACGGCCACGGCACCGGCGGGAGCGGCGAAGCCGCCGTCGCCGATCGCGACCGGGTCGACGGCGCTTCCCAGCGCCCCGCGCCCGGCCCCGGTGGCCGGCGCCCCCGTGGGCAGTGGGGTGTCCGGTTCCGCCGGTCCCGCCGGTCCCGTGGCGACGGCCGCGGTCGCGTCCGTCCCGGCCGCGCCGGTGACCGGAACCGCGCGGAGCGCGCCGCGGCTACCGGCCATACCGAAGAGCCGGGCGGGGGCCGGCGCCCCCGCCGCCCCGAAGGCCCCCGAACCGCCGGCGGAACGGGTCGCGGAATCGGCGTCCGAGCCGACCGCCGCCGCCGTACCCGAGCGCGCCGCCGTCGCCGAGCCCGGTCCGGGCCCCGCCGCCCTCCCCCTCCCGGACGTCCCCGTCTCCCCCCGGCACCGCAGCACCGCCCCCGAGCGCGCCGCCTTCCGGGCGCTGGCCGGGGCCCGGTGGGGGCGGCAGGACGTGGCGCGGGCCGACCTGGTCGCGTTGCGGCTGTACCTCCAGGACGACGACGGACCGCTGGGCCACCGGGCGCTGACACAGTCCCTGCGGTCGGGCGCGGAGCGCCTCGTGCCGTACGCCGGCTGTCTGGCGTCCGGACTCGCCCGGCTGCCGGCGTACCGCGGTGCCGTGCTGCGCGGACGCGGCGACGCGGCCGGGCTCGACACGCTGCGGCCGGGGCAGGTGCTGCGCGACCCCGCGCCGCTGAGCGGGCTGCCGTTCGGTCCGGGGCGTACGGAGCCGGTCGCGGGCGTCGGCTTCGCGATCTGGTCCATCACCGGCCGCCGCGTCGGACAACTGCCGGACGCGCCCGACGAGGTCGTCTTCGCGCCGGGCACCGCCTTCAAGGTCCTCGGCGTCCGGGCGGCCGGCGCCTCGGGGCCGCTGGTCCTGCTGCGCCAGCTGCCCGACGTACCCACCGCGTCCACCGTGCTGGAAGACGCGGACGAGACCGCGCTCGCCCGCCTGGACCACGCCCTGGCGGACCGCACGTCGCCCGGCACGGGCGCGTGGCCGGACCGGTGCGCCGGTCCGGTCGGCGCGCCCTGACACCGCACCTCCCACCCTTCGACAAGGAGCAGTGTTCATGCCACGTCAGAACGAACCGCCCTCCTCCGAGCCGGCGTCCCCCGTCGCCGTCCGGCGGGCGGTGGCCGTACCGGATCCCGGACCGGACCCCGGCGCCGCCCTCAGCCCACGCGTCCCCGCCACCACCGCCACTCCCCCGGCCCCGGCGGCGGAGCCCGCGCCCCGCACCGAACAGCCCGAGAAGAAAAAGAAGGAGGAGGAGAA
This sequence comes from Streptomyces sp. JW3, assembly GCF_052216785.1. Classification (NCBI taxonomy): domain Bacteria; kingdom Bacillati; phylum Actinomycetota; class Actinomycetes; order Kitasatosporales; family Streptomycetaceae; genus Streptomyces; species Streptomyces sp. JW3. The sequence goes on from NZ_JBQOUX010000008.1 coordinate 66,413, forward strand.
GAAGGCACAGGAGAAGAAGGCACAGGAGGAGAAGGCACAGGACGGGCAGGCGGAGCCGGAGCCGGTTGCCGGGCAGGCCGCCGAGGCCCCCGTGGCCGTGGCCGTCGCCGAGGCCGCCCCCAGTCCGCTCCCCGGCGTCGACAAGGCCGCCGCGGAGCCCGATGAGCAGCCCTCGGGCCGCCCCCGGCGCCCCCTGCTGGCCGCGGCCGGCATCGCGGGCGCGCTGCTGATCTCCGTACCGTTCCTGGTGATGGCCGCGCTCGGGGACGACGACGACCGGTCGGTCGCCACCGCGCCCGTCGGTGGTACGACGCTCGATCCGGGCACGGCCGGTGACGAGTTGCCCGCCGACTACGCGGCCGAGTCCCCCTCGCCCAGCCCGTCGAAGTCCGCGGCCGCCTCCAAGTCGCCGTCGCCCGCCGGGGTGCGGGCCGCGCCGCAGGGCGCCGAGAATACGGCGGAGGAGAAGGAGCCGGCCGCCGAGAAGACCACCGCGGCCGCGAAGACGAAGAAAAAGAAGACGACGGCCACGACCAAGAAGGCGGCCGGGCCCACCGCCCGTGAGCTGGCCAACGCCGCCTCCAGCCAGTCGGCCGTCCTGCTGAAGAACACCGCGACCGGCAAGTGCGCCGACCTGCCCGCCTACGGCAAGGGGTCGGTCGACGGTCCCGTCACGCAGTACATCTGCCGGGACGGCGGCTCCGACAACCAGCAGTGGAACCTGAACGTGGTGGAGGCGAGCGGCGGCCCGGACGGCGCGAGCCTGTTCGTCGTCAAGAACGTCAAGGACGGGCTCTGCTTCGACCTGCCCAACTACGGCAGTGTCGGCAAGGGCACCCAGCTGGCCGAGTACCACTGCAACACCACCCGGGCGGACAACCAGCTCTGGTACCTGGAACCGCGCGCGGGCGGCACGTACGCGCTGCGCAATCTCGTCAGCAACCTGTGCCTGGGCGTGAACGGCGGCAAGAGCGCCGGTGACGACGCCCGGCTCCAGGTGATGACCTGCGGGGAGAACGAGTACACCGCGCAGCGCTGGGTCTTCTCCTGACCGGTCTTCTCCTGACGGTCAGGACGACTTGCGCTCCACGAGCCGCGTGGCCAGGACCGCCTGCTGCCGCTCCGGTCCGCGGGCGGCGGCCGGGCGGCGGTCGGCGATCTCGGTGAGCAGCAGGTCGATCATGGCCCGGCCCATCTCCACGATGGGCTGGCGGACGCTGGTCAGCGGCGGGTCCATGTGGCGGGCGATGGCCGAGTCGTCGTAGCCGACCAGGGCGACGTCCTCGGGGATGCGCAGGCCGGCCTCGCGCAGCGCCTGGCGGGCGCCGGCCGCGGTCACGTCGGAGCCGCAGAACACCGCGTCCAGGTCGGGGCGACGGCGCAGCAGTTCGGTCATCGCGCGGCGGCCGCCCTCCTCGGTGAAGTCGCCCGGTTCGATGAGACGTTCGTCCAGCTCCAGGGCGGCTCCGCGCAGGGCGTCGCGGTAGCCGTCGACGCGGCGCTGGGCACCGTAGACGTCGAGCCGGCCGGTGATGTGGGCGATCCGGCCGCGGCCCCGGGAGATCAGGTGCTCGACGGCCGAGCGGGCGCCGCCGTAGTTGTCGGAGTCGACCGAGGCGAGCGACTCGGCGGCCGAGCGCGGGCCGCTGATCACGGCGGGAATCTCCAGCTGGGCGAGCAGGTCGGGCAGCGGGTCGTCGGCGTGCACGGAGACCAGCAGGACGCCGTCCACCCGGTGGGCGGCGAGGTACTGGGCGAGCCGCCGCCGCTCCCGGTCGCTGCCCGCGAAGATCAGCAGCAGCTGCATCCCGGTGTCGGCCAGCTCGGACCCGACGCCGCGCAGGATGGCGGAGAAGTACGGCTCGGAGAAGAACCGGGTCTCCGGTTCGGGGACGACCAGGGCGATCGCGTCGGTGCGGTTGGCGGCCAGGGCGCGGGCGGCCGTGTTCGGGACGTAGCCGAGTTCGGCGACCGCCGCCTCGACGGCCGCGCGGGTCGCGTCGCTCACCCGGGGGGAACCGTTGATCACCCGGGAGACGGTGCCGCGGCCGACTCCGGCGCGGGCGGCGACCTCCTCCAGCGTCGGCCGCCGCACGCCCCGGCTGCTCCGCCCCTCGCCGACCACCATGGTCGCCACCTTCCCTTCACAGCTGTCGGCCAGAACTCGACGGGCTAGCCGGCCTGAAGCCCAGGGACTCCGGCCCGGGTCGTCTCTGACCGTCCGACCTTACCGGGGGTCTCGGGGCGCGACGCGGCGGGCGACGGCGGGCGACGGCGGCGAGCCGGCGGGCTGCCGCGGCCCGCCGCGGTCGCGGTGGGCTGCCGCGGCCCGCGCCGTCCCCGCTGCCGTCCCGCGCCGGCCCCGCTACCGTCCCGCGCCGGCCGCCGGCAGGGCGTTGCGCCGGATCACGTCGGCGTACCAGTGGGCGCTGGCCTTGGGGACGCGGCGCTGGGTGGCGTAGTCGACGTAGACGGCGCCGAAGCGCTTCGAGTAACCGTAGGACCACTCGAAGTTGTCCAGCAGGGACCACAGGAAGTAGCCGCGGACGTCCGCGCCGTCGGCCACGGCCCGCCGCACGGCGTCCAGGTGGGCGTGCAGGTAAACGATCCGCTGCGGGTCGTTCACCACCCCCTCGGGGGAGATGTAGTCGTCGAAGGCGGCGCCGTTCTCGGTGACCATCAGCGGCAGGTCCGGGTACGCCTTCGCCAGGCCGGTCAGCAGGGTGTGCAGCCCGTCGGGGTCGATGGCCCAGTTCATCGCCGTGAGGTCGTCGTTGGCGAGGTGGAAGGAAACGTGCTCGGAGCCGGTCCACGGGGAGTGGTCGCTGGCGCCGTGGCCGTCGTTCTTGGTGCCGGCGGTGGTGTCGGTGCCGGCGGCCGGCATCGACACCACGGTCGGCGCGTAGTAGTTGACGCCGAGCAGGTCGATGGGGCGGGAGATCTCGGCCAGGTCGCCGTCGCGTACCAGCTGCCCCCAGTCGACGATGTGCGCGGTGTCGGCGAGCAGGTCCGCGGGGTAGGCGCCGTCCAGCAGCGGCCCGGTGAAGACCCGGTTGCCGACCGCGTCGATGCGGCGGGCCGCCTCGACGTCCTCGGCGCCGGCGGTGAGCGGGCGCACCTGGTGGAGGTTGAGGGTGATGGAGGTCTGCGCGGTGGCCGGCAGGTCCGCGCGCAGCGCGCCGATCGCCTTGCCGTGCGCCAGGTTGAGGTGGTGGGCGGCGCGCAGGGCGGCGGCCGGGTCGGTGCGGCCGGGGGCGTGCACGCCGGAGCCGTAGCCCAGAAAGGCGCTGCACCAGGGCTCGTTGAGGGTGGTCCACACCCCGACCCGGTCGCCGAGGGCGCGGGCCATGATGCCGGCGTACTCGGCGAACCGGTCGGCGGTCTCGCGCTGCGGCCAGCCGCCCGCGTCCTCCAGTTCCTGGGGCAGGTCCCAGTGGTAGAGGGTGGCGACGGGGGTGATGCCGGCCGCCAGCAGTTCGTCGGTGAGCCGGCGGTAGAAGTCCAGGCCGCGTTCGACGGCGGGCCCCCGGCCGGTGGGCTGCACCCGGGACCAGGAGACCGAGAACCGGTACGCCTTGAGGCCGAGGTCCTTCATCAGGGCCACGTCGTCGCGGTACCGGTGGTAGTGGTCGGCGGCGATGTCACCGGTGTCGCCGTTGCGGACCTTGCCGGGGGTGTGGCTGAAGGTGTCCCAGATGGAGGCCGTGCGGCCGTCCTCGGCGGCGGCGCCCTCCACCTGGTAGGCGGCGGTGGCGGTGCCCCAGACGAAGTCCGCCGGGAAGGAGGTGCCGGAGGCCGGCCGGGCAGTGGTCTCGGGTCGTACAGCGGTCATGGTGAGGACGCTCCCAAATGACGTGAGGGACGTGAGGGACGGGAGGGACGGGAGGGATGTGAGGTGGGGGGCCGGGCGGGGAGGCCGGCGGGGTGTACGGGGCGCGAGTACGAGACCCGGGGCACCGGCAGGGCCCGCCTGCACGGCGGGCCCTGCCGGTGGTGGCCGGCTCGGCGGACCGGCCGGCTCGGCGGATCGACCGGCTCGGCGGACCGGCCGGGCCGCGCGGCAGGGCGTCAGCCCTTGACCGCGCCCGCCATGATGCCGCCGACGATCTGCTTGCCGAAGACCACGAAGACCACCAGCAGCGGCAGCGTGCTGATCAGCGCTCCGGCCATGACGATGCTCTGGTCGGGGGTGTACGAGGCGCTGAGCTGGCCGAGGGCCACCTGGAGCGTCGGGTTCTCCTGGTTCAGCGCGAGGAAGGGCCAGAAGAAGTCGTTCCACGCCTGGACGAAGGTGAGCATGCCGAGCACCATCATGGCGGGCCGGGCCGCGGGCAGCACCACGTTCCAGACGATGCGCAGGTTGTTCGCGCCGTCCATCTTGGCCGCCTCGATGAGCTCGTAGGGCAGCGCCTCCAGCAGGTACTGGCGCATGAAGAAGACACCGAAGGCGCCGACCAGGGTCGGGAAGATCACCGACTCCAGTTTTCCGCCCCAGCCGATGTCCGACATCATCATGAACAGCGGTACGACACTGAGCTGCGGCGGGATCGTGAGCGTGGCGATGACCGCGGTCATCAGCGCTCCCCGGCCGCGGAAGCGCATCTTGGCGAAGGCGTAGCCGGCCAGGGTGCAGAAGAACAGCGTGGCCGCGGTGATGGAGGCGGACACGATGAAGCTGTTGACGATGGCCTTGCCGAGGTTGGCCTGTTCCCAGGCCGCCTCCAGGTTGCTGAAGAGGTTGCCGCCTGGGATCAGCGGCGGCGGGCTGTCGAGCACCCGCTGCTGGTCGTGGGAGGCGGCCACCAGCGTCCAGTACAGCGGGAAGAGGGAGCCCAGGCCGACGACGATCAGGGCGAGGTAGGTGTACGGGCCGCCCTTGAGCTGCTGGCCGGCGCCGAGCTGGAGCCGGCGGCGCCGGCCGGCCGGGTCGGAGAGCGGGGCCGGGGGCAGGCCCGGCGCGGTCATCTTGGTGGGACTGCTGGTCGTGGTCATCGAAGTCGCTCCCGTCACGCCGCGCTCTTGCGCATGAACCGGCTGACGATCCAGTTGATCAGGGCGATGAGCAGCAGCAGGACGAGCATGGCCCAGGCCACCGCCGCGGCCGGACCGAGGTGCCCCAGCTTCCAGCCGTAGTTGTAGAGGTAGATGCTGAGCGTCTCGTACTGGTGCTCGCTGCCGCCGACGGCGCCGAGCGTGCCGCCCTCCAGCAGCAGCGGCTCACCGAACAGCTGCATGGAGCCGATCGTCGAGATGACGATGGTGAACAGGATCGTCGGCCGCAGCGAGGGAATGGTCACCTTGCGGAACTGCTGCCAGCGCGACGCGCCGTCGATCGACGCCGCCTCGTACAGGTCGCTCGGCACGGCCTGCATGGCCGCCAGGTAGATCAGGGCGTTGTAACCGGTCCAGCGCCAGATCACGATGACCGAGATCGCGATCTTGGACGTCCACTCGCCGCTGCCCCAGTCGATGTTGTCGACGCCGACGAAGCCGAGCACCCAGTTGAGGATGCCGCCGTCGGCCCGGAACACCAGGGCGAAGACGAGGGCGGCGGTGGCCACCGAGGTGGCGTACGGGGTGAGGATCACCGTGCGCCAGAAGGTGCTGGCGCGCAGCTTGTAGTTGAGCAGGTGGGCCAGGCCCAGCGCGACCAGCAACTGCGGGACGGTGGAGATGACGCCGATGACGAAGGTGTTGGAAACGGCCGTCCAGAACTCGGAGTCCTGGAGGATCTTGGTGAAGTTCTCGAAGCCGACCCACTCGGACTGGTCGAGAGCCGTCATCTCCACCCGGTGCAGGGCGATCCAGCCGGTGTAGAGGAGCGGGTAGAGCCCGAAGGCGCCGAAGACTAGGAAGAAGGGGGCGATGTACGCGTACGGAGACGCCTTGTCGTCGAAGCGCCACAAGCGCGTACGCCACGCGCTGGGCGCCTTTTTCGACGTGGCACCGGAGCCGCCGGTGGACGGCTTGTCGGCACCCCGTGTGGGGGTTGTCGTTGCCACAGAGGGAGTCCTTCCCTGGGAGGTCTGGCCGAGTGGAGCGGGCAGGAGGCGGGTCGCCGGGCCGGGCCCCGGCCCGCCGTTCCCTCCCTGGGCTCCCTGGGACGGATGGAGTTCGGTCCGGATCGGGTCCGGTCCGGACCGAGTGGTGCTCGGTCCGCATCGGGTTCGGGTCGGTGCGGCGGGCGCGGGGCGGACGGGGAGCCGTGGGACGTGGACGGGAACTCCCGGGCGGCACCGGGCCGTTCGGTCCGGACGCCGGCCCGGCCGGCTCCCGGACGCCCCGCAGCAGACCCGCCGTTGACGGCCGGGTCTGCTGCGGGGCGTCCCCCGCCCGAGGGCGCGGACCGCCGCCGTACGACTGCGGTCACGGCCCCGGTGAGCGAGCGGTGCCGGCGGCCGGTGCGGCCGCCCGCACCGTCGGGCTCAGCCGATCGCCTTGTCGATCGTCTCGGTCGCGGCCTCCCAGGCCTCGTCCGGCTTGGTACCGCGCTGCTCCATGTTGTTGATCTGCGTGGAGATCGTGTCCTTGATGACGCCGTCCTTCGCACCGAGCACCGCGACCGGGATCGTCTTGGCCTCATCGGCGTAGATCTGGCCGACCGGGGCGTCGTTGAAGTACGGCAGCGTCGCGTTCTTCACCTCGGGCAGCTCGTAGGCACCCTGGTTGGACGGGAAGATACCGACCGCCTTGAACACGGCGGCCTGCTGCTCGGGCGCCGTCAGCCACTTGACCAGCTCGGTCGCTTCCTTGGTGTGGTCGCCGCTCTCGGGAACGGTCAGGAAGGAGCCGCCCCAGTTGGCCGCGGTGTCACCGGGCGCGCTGGTGATGTCCCACTTGCCCTTGTAGTCGTCGCCGGAGTAGGTCTCGATCTGGGCGGCCATCCAGGCGGGGCACACGACCGTGGCCACGCTGCCCTTGCGCAGCGCCGCCTCCCAGGAGTCCTGGAACTGCGGCAGGCCCTGGCTCAGCTTCTTCGAAGCGACCTCGGCGGCCAGGTCCCAGCCCTCCTGCACACCGGGGCTGTCCTTGTAGATCGCCTTGCCGTCCGTGTCGTAGTACTGCTGCTCGGAGGAGCTGACGACACCGTTGAACATGGCGCTCGCGGAGTCCATGAAGAAGGTGCCGGAGGCCGCCTTCGCCTTGTACTGCTCACCGAGCTTGATGTAGTCCTCCCAGCCGCCGGCGACCGCCTCGGCGACGTCCTCCCGGTCGGTCGGCAGGCCCGCCTTCTCGAACAGGTCGCGGCGGTAGCACAGCGACATCGGGCCGATGTCGGTGCCGGCGCCGATGACCTTGCCGTCGGCCGCGGTCGCCTGCTTCGCCTTCCAGTCGACCCACTGGCTGACGTCGATGGAGTCCTTCAGGTCGACGAACTTGGCCGCCTGGGTGTCGACGACCTCCTTGACGCGGGCCACTTCGACACCGACGACATCGCCCAGTCCACTGCCCGTGTTCAGCTGCTGAAGGAGCTTCGGGTAGTAGTCCTGCTCGTTGGCGGTGGTCTCTTCCTTGACCGTGATGTTCGGGTGCAGCTCGTGGTACTTCTCGAACAGGCCGGCCTCCTTGTAGCCGAACTGCCCGTAGTCGGCCACCGTGAGGGTGATCTTCCCGTCGGAGTCCTTGGCGTCCGAGTCACTGTCACTGCCGCCGCAAGCGGTCAGCAGCAGGGCCGAGGCCGTCAGGACCGACGTGGTGGTGAGGACCGCTGCTCTGCGGCTACGACCGCCGCCGGTACGGGTGATGCGCATTCCACTACTCCTTGTTCCAGTGGGAACGGGGACCTCAGGGATCAGACCGCCGAGTTCGGCGGTCCCGACCTGCCCTCTCGGTTCGAGCAGCGGCCAACCCAGTGCGACGCGGCGTGCGGTGCGAAGCTGCTGGTCAGAGGTGTGCCATGCCAAGTGGAGGGAAGGGCCGATGGTGCGTTGGTCCGCACGGAGAGCGTCCCGTTCGTCCGTGGGACCGCTCCCACGCGGCTTGCCCCGAAGACTCCTCGGTGCCGGGCCCAAGTGTCAAGACTTGAAAACGGCGTTGTTGCGTAAGCGTGTTCCGGACGTCACGTGAATGTGTCGCGCCATGCCCCTTCCTCGGCCGCGCCGATGCCGGTTTGGTTCCGTTTCCTGCCTGTTTTCCGGCCGGTTTCAAGCCGTTCTCCCCGACAACACCTGGGCGGCGCGCGGCACTTGGACCACCCCGGGGCCCTGCCGGGCGGACGCTTCAGCTTTCTGAGCCAGAATGAAGCCGCCCCCCACCGAACGCCGGAAGGTGAACGATGAGCCCTGCCGAGCCGCCCAGGACCGCGGACATCCGGCGTCCGACCCTGAACGCCGTTGCCGCCCGCGCCGGTGTCGGCCGCGGCACGGTCTCCCGGGTCATCAACGGTTCCCCCAAAGTCAGCCCCCGCTCCCGCGCGGCGGTCGAGCAGGCGATCGCCGAGCTCGGCTACGTACCCAACCGGGCCGCCCGCTCCCTGGTCACCCGGCGCACCGACTCGGTGGCGCTGGTCGTGCCCGACGCCGAGACCCGGCTGTTCACCGAGCCGTACTTCTCGGAGATCATCCGGGGGGTGTCCGCCGGACTCGCGAGCGCGGGAATGCAGTTGCTGCTGGTCCTGGCGCGCGACGAGAAGGAGCACGCGCGGCTCGCCTCGTATCTGGCGGCGCACCGGGTGGACGGGGTACTGATGATCGCGGTGCACCGCGACGACACGCTCCCCGACGAGCTGGACGGTCTCGCCATCCCGACCGTGCTGGCCGGCCGGCGCGGCGCGGGGGAGACCCTCGGGCACGTCCGCGCGGACAACAGCGGCGGCGCCGAGAGCGCGGTCGGGCATCTGCTGGCCCGGGGCCGCCGGACCATCGCCACCATCACCGGGCCGCTGGACATGGAGGCCGCGCAGGACCGGATCGACGGCTACCACGCGGCGCTGCGCGGCGCGGGCGTCCCGCACGACGAGGGGCTGATCGCGTACGGCGACTTCACCGAGGAGGGCGGCCGGGCGGCGATGCGGGACCTGCTGGGCCGGCGCCCCGGCCTGGACGCCGTGTTCGTGGCTTCCGACGTGATGGCCGCGGGCGCCCTCCAGGAGCTGCGCGCCCGCGAGCTGCGGGTGCCCGACGACGTGGCCGTGATCGGCTTCGACGACTCGATCGTGGCCCGGCACACCGATCCGCCGCTGACCAGCGTCCGGCAGCCGCTGGAGGAGATGGGCCGGGCCATGGCCGGGCTCCTGCTGGCCGAGATAGCCGACCGCGGCACCGGCCACCGCGAGGTGGTCCTGCCGACGGAACTGGTGATCCGGGCGTCGGCTTGATCCGGGCATCGGCCCGATTCCCAGGCCAACCCGATCCCACGCCAACCCGATCCCACGCCAACCCGATCCCCACGCCAACCCGATCCCACGTCGACCCGATCCCCACGCCAACCCGACCCCCACGCCAACCCGATCCCACGTCGACCCGATCCCCACGCCAACCCGACCCGCCGCCCCCTCAGACAGACCGGCACCCCGGGCGGCACGGACTCGGCCTTTCCTGGTGGGAGCGCTCCCATGCATAATGAGGTTCCCCGACCCGTGGGAGCGATTCCATGCCAGAACCGATGCCCGCCGCTTTTCCTCCAGCGTTCCTCTGGGGCGCCGCGACCTCCGCGTACCAGATCGAGGGGGCGGTGCGCGAGGACGGCCGCACCCCGTCGATCTGGGACACCTTCAGCCACACCCCGGGCAAGACGGCCGGCGGTGACACCGGTGACACGGCCGTCGACCACTACCACCGCTACCGCGACGACGTGGCGCTCATGGCGGACCTGGGCCTGAACGCCTACCGCTTCTCCGTCTCCTGGTCCCGGGTGCAGCCCACCGGCCGCGGCCCGGCCGTCCAGCGCGGGCTGGACTTCTACCGGCGGCTGGTCGACGAGCTGCTGGACAAGGGCATCAAGCCGGCCCTCACCCTCTACCACTGGGACCTGCCGCAGGAGCTGGAGGACGCGGGCGGCTGGCCCGAGCGGGAGACGGCGTACCGCTTCGCCGAGTACGCGGGGATCGTCGGCGCGGCGCTCGGCGACCGGGTGGAGCAGTGGATGACGCTCAACGAGCCCTGGTGCAGCGCCTTCCTCGGCTACGGCTCCGGGGTGCACGCGCCGGGCCGCACCGACCACGCGGCCGCCCTGCGCGCGGCCCACCACCTCAATCTGGCGCACGGTCTGGCCACCACCGCCCTGCGGTCGGTGATGCCGGCCCGCAACTCGGTCGCGGTGAGCCTGAACACCGCGGTGGTCCGGCCGCTGTCCCGGCGCCCGGAGGACCTGCTGGCGGCCCGCAAGATCGACGACCTGTCCGGCGGCGTCTTCCACGGCCCGATCCTGCACGGCGCCTACCCCGAGCGCCTCTTCGAGGCGACGGCGTCGGTCACCGACTGGTCCCATGTGCAGGACGGCGACCTCGCCGCCATCCACCAGCCGCTGGACGCGCTGGGCCTGAACTACTACAACCCGACGCTGGTGTCGGCGGCCGACGCGGACGCCCGCGGCCCGCGCTCGGACGGGCACGGGGAGAGCGACTTCTCGCCCTGGCCGGCCGCCGACGACGTGGCCTTCCACCAGTCGCCGGGCGAGCGCACCGAGATGGGCTGGACCGTCGACCCGACCGGCCTGTACGACATGATCATGCGCTACTCGCGCGAGGCGCCGGGCCTCCAGCTGTTCATCACCGAGAACGGCGCCGCCTACGACGACAAGCCCGACTCCGACGGCCGGGTGCACGACCCCGAGCGCGTCGCCTACCTGAACGGGCACCTGTCGGCGGTCCACCGGGCCATCGCCGACGGCGCGGACGTCCGCGGCTACTACCTGTGGTCCCTGCTGGACAACTTCGAGTGGGCGTACGGCTACGAGAAGCGGTTCGGCGGGGTCTACGTGGACTACGTGACCCTGGAGCGGACCCCGAAGTCGAGCGCCCTGTGGTACGGCGAGGCGGCCCGCACGGGCACGCTCCCGCCGGTCGAGACGGCCGGACGGACCTCCTGACCGAACAGACCACCTGACCAGGGGAGCGGGGAAACGGGGCGCGGCATCCGACGGGGGTGCCGCGCCCCAGCGCTCGGCTACTGCTGGTAGGCCGCGAACGCCTTGGCGAAGGCGCCGTCCGTCTGGTCGATGGAGCTGCACGTGGCGTCGGCCTGCTGCTTCGGGCCGCCGGGGCACGCCTTGTCCCGGGTGGCGGACCACATGGACAGGCTGCCGAGCCCCTTGCTCTCGGCGAACTCCACCAGCTGGGTGGCGTCGGCCACCGTGAACACCTCGGTGGTCACGTCGTTGACCCCGATCATCGGCGTCACGCCGACCGCCTGCCAGGCCGCGCTGTCGTCGAGCCCGAGGACACCCTTGACCTGGGCCTGGGTGGCGGTGGCGGCCTGTTCGGCGTAGCTGCCCATGTCGCCGCTGTAGGCGGCGCCGTAGTCCATCGCCATGATGTTGACGGTGTCCACCGCGACGCCGTTCTCCTTCGCGTTCGCGAGCAGGTCGACGCCGGGCTGGGTCAGGCCCTCGGGCATCACCGGGAGGGTGAAGGAGACGTCCAGGTCGGGGTGGTCGGCCTGGAGCCGCGCGATCGCCTGCGCCCGGCGGGTGTTGGCGGCCGTGTCGGGCAGCGCGCCGCCCTCCACGTCGAAGTCGACCTTGGTCAGCCCGTAGGCGGTCACGACCTTCTCGTACGCCGCCGCCAGCGCGTCGGCCGAGGCGCAGGTGGTGGCCAGCTCGGCGCCGGCCGCGCCGCCGAAGGAGACCCGGACGTCGCCGCCCGCCGCGCGCAGGTCGCCGATCTGCGCGGCCACGGCGTCGCTCGCCAGGTCGGTGACGCCGCCCCACTTGGGGGTGCAGCTCCCGCCGTCGGTGACGAAGGCGAGGTTGTACTCCTTGACGTCGGTCGCCTCGGCGTTGGCCAGCAGGTCGTAGGCCGGGTAGAGCGAGGTGTCGACGTACGGCGCGAAGCCGGCGCCGCCGGTGGTGCCGCTGCCGGTGTCCTCGGTCGCGGTGGGGGCCGGGGTGGCGGTCTCGTCCTCGGTCGGGGTGTCGGTGGGGGTGGGGGTGGGGGTGGGGGTGTCGGTGGGCCGACCGCTGGGCTCGGGGGTGGCGCCCGCGTCCGTGGCGCAGGAGGCGCCGTCGACCAGACAGCCGGCCGGGTCGCCGGTGCCCTGGGCGACGAAGCCGACGGTGACCGACTCGCCGGCCGCGAGCCCGTCGGTGTCCCACTTCGGCGCGGTCACGGTGACGTGCTGTCCGCTCACGCTCGACTCGGCGTTCCACAGCGACCCGAGCTTCGTCCCCGCGGGCAGGTCGAACTCCAGCGTCCAGTTGGCCTTCTGCTGCGTACTGTCGTTGGTGACGACGTACTGGGCGGTGTACCCCGTCTCCCAGGTGCTGGTCTTCGTGTACGCGGCGCCGACCGCCGCCGCCTGCGCCGAGCTGGTGAAAAGCAGCGCGCCGCCGCCCGCGACGGCCGCTGCCACGACCGCGCCGATCGCCTTGTTCCTGCCGCTGATCCTGCGCCGGTGGGTACTCATCGCGTGCCTGCCTTCGGTTCTTGCCGGTTCTTTGCCGGTTCTTGCCGGGGGTGGGGGTGCGGCAGCACGCTAGCGATGCCGAAACGGGCAAAGAGCCTGATCCGGACGGGGGTTGGCGATCTTAGGGTGCGCTTAAGGAAGGGATCGGGAGCGATTAAAGGTACGGACCGCGCCGCGCGGCCGGCGCCGCCGCACGGTCCCCCGGTGGCCGCGCCGCTCGGGCGCCGCCCGGCCGTCGAGCTGGAGCCAGATCCGCACCTCGGTCCCGCCGAGCACGGAGGACCCGATCCGGACGTCGCCGCCGGTGGACTCCGCGAGCCGGCGCACGATGTCCAGCCCGAGCCCGGTCGACCCGTCGCTGCCCGATCCCCGGCCGCGTGCCATCGCCGCCTCCGGGTCGGGTATGCCGGGGCCCGCGTCGGAGACCAGCACGATCACCGCGTCCTCGGCGTTGTGCACGTCGACCGCGAAGGGGGTGCCCTCCGGGGTGTGCCGGAAGACGTTGCCGAGCAGCGCGTCGAGGGCGGCGGCCAGATCGGCGCGGGCCACGGGTATCCGCACCGGCCGGTCGGCGCCGGCCACCCGCCACTTGCGGCCCTCGTCCTCGGCCAGCGCCGACCAGAACCCCATCCGCTCGCGCACCACCTCGGCGGCGTCGCACCCGGCGCCGGGTCCGGCCGCCGCGGTCTGCGGCCGGGCGTCCCGGGCGGTCCGGATGATGGTGTCGACCTCGCGCTCCAGCTGCTCGACGGCGGCCCGGGTCTGCTCGGCGGCCGGACCCTCGCCGAGCGAGGCCGCGTTCAGCCGGAGCACGGTCAGCGGGGTGCGCAGCCGGTGCGAGAGGTCGGCGGCCAGCTCCCGTTCGTTGGCGAGGAGCTGGACGACCTGGTCGGCCATGGAGTTGAACGCGACGGCGGCGGAGCGCAGTTCGGGCGGTCCCTCCTCCGGCACCCGGGCGCCGAGCCGGCCCTCCCCCAGCTCCTGGGCGCCCTCGGCCAGCCGCTGGGCGGGCTGCACCATGCGGACACCGAGCCGGTCGGCGACCGCGACCGAGCCGACGATCAGCGCGGCGCCGACGGCGGCCAGCACCGCCCAGGCCGTGCCCACCCCGTTGCTGACCTCGGACTCGGGGACGTACACCTCGACGACGGCGATCGCGCCGGAGCCGATCGCGACCGGCTGGAGCAGCACGGAGCCGTCCGGCACCTGGGTGGTGGAGGCGCGCCCCAGTCGGCGTACCGCCTCGATGTCCGCGGCGGCGGCCCGTTCCTGGCCGATGTCGACGCCCTTCCCGTCCTCGGCGTCGGCGGCCGGGGGGATGTGCACGGCCATCGCCGCGTCGTCGGAGCCGGCGGCGGCGACGACGCGTTCCAGTTGCTCGCGGTCGGTGGTGATGGACAGCGCGGGGGCGACCGCCGCCGCCTCCCGTTCGGCGCCCGCGAACGCGCGGTCGCGGGCCATCTCCCGGATGACCAGGCCGAGCGGCACGGCGAAGGCGACCACGACCATCGCGGTCACCGCCAGCGACACCTTGACCAGCGCCCACCTCATCGCGCGGGCTCCGCGCCGGGCGGCTCCAGCTTCACACCGACCCCGCGCAGCGTGTGCAGGTAACGCGGCCGGGCGGCGGTCTCCCCCAGTTTCCGGCGCAGCCAGGACAGATGGACGTCGATGGTCTGGTCGTCGCCGTAGGACTGCTGCCAGACCTCGGCGAGGAGTTCCTTGCGGGGGACGACCACGCCGGGGCGGGCGGCGAGGAAGGCGAGCAGGTCGAACTCGCGCCGGGTCAGGTCGAGCCGGACGCCGTCCAGCTCGGCCTGGCGGCGCAGCGGGTCGACGGTGAGGCCGCCGACGCCGAGCACGGTGGACGGCGGTGCCTCGCCCGCGCCGGTGCGGGCCCGGCGCAGTACGGCGGCCATCCGGGCCGACAGGTGCTCCACGGAGAACGGTTTGGTGAGGTAGTCGTCCGCGCCGGCGTTGAGCAGCCGGACGATCTCCGTCTCGTCGTCCCGGGCGGTGGCGACGATCACCGGCACGTCGGTGATGCCGCGCAGCATCTTCAGGGCCTCGGACCCGTCGAGATCGGGGAGTCCGAGGTCCAGTATCACCACGTCGAAACGGAGCTGGGCGACCTCGCGCAGCGCCTCCAGGGCGGTGCCGACGCTGCGCACCGTGTGGGCGGCGTCGGTGAGATGCCGGATCAGCGCCGAGCGGACGAACTGGTCGTCCTCGACCACGAGCACACTTGCCATGGGCGGCACCGTACGCCATCCGGGCGAGCCGAGTTCGGGCCTGTGGACAACTCCCCGTGCGCGACACGCGTGGGGCGGGTGGGGCAGTATGGCGGCGATGCGCAGAGGACTCGTACACGTACTGGCCTGGCTGCTCGCCACGGGCGCGGCGGTCACCCTGTCGTGGTGGGGTGTGCACACGGTCATGGCGGGCACGGCGTACGACCCGCCCCGGGCGCTGCCGATCACGGCGGTCGAGGAGTCGGCGCGGGCGTCGCCGGCGCTGGCGTCCTCCACCAGCCGGCCGGCCCCGTCGGACAGTCCGACACCGACGCCGACGCCGACGCCCACCGCGACGACGCACGAGCCGAGCGCGACCCCGTCGTCCCCGAAGCCGTCGTCCTCCCCCACGTCGCCTTCCCCGTCGTCCACTTCATCCGGCCAGGTCAAGGGGTACGACACCAAGGGCGGCCGGGCGGTGTTCGACCTCGGGCCGGTCTCGGCGTCGCTGGTGTCGGCGACGCCGGGCGCGGGCTGGTCGATGCAGGTGTGGAAGACGGAGACGTGGATCCGGGTGGAGTTCACCTCCGGCGCGGACCGGGTGTCGGTGTTCTGCACCTGGCACGACGGGCCGCCGCGGGTGGAGATCGGGACCTACTGAACCGTCACGGCCCGCACCCGGCCCCTACTGGAAGACCGCGGGCGGCGGTGCCGGGGAGGCCACCGCGGTGGCGTCCGTGACGGGGGTGGCGCCGCCGGTGAAGTCGGTGAGCGCCCTGCCGTGTTCGACCCGGGCGGGCTGCGGGTCGGACGCGGCCCGGCGGGTCAGCTCGGCGAGCGGCAGCGGCCGGTCGGAGGCGACGAGCACGGCGTTGCCGAAGCGTTTGCCGCGCAGTACGGCCGGGTCGGCGACGAGGGCGAGTTCGGTGAAGCGGGCGGCGGCGGTGGCGATCTGGCCGCGCAGGTGGGCCAGCGGCGGGCCGTCGGCGAGGTTGGCGGTGTAGACCCCGCCGGGCGCGAGGGCGAGCCGGACCTCGTCGAGGAACTCGGCCGAGGTCAGGTGGGCGGGGGTGCGGGCGCCGCTGAAGACGTCGGCGACGATCAGGTCGGCCCGGCCGTGCGGCAGCTTGGCCAGCGCGGCGCGGGCGTCGGCGGTCCGGACCCGGATGCGGGCGCCGGGGTCCAGCGGCAGTTCCCGGCGGACCAGCTGGACCAGGGCCGCGTCCCGCTCCACGACCTGCTGGGTGGAGCGGGGCCGGGTGGCGGCGACGTAGCGGGCCAGGGTGAGCGCGCCGCCCCCGAGGTGCACGGCGTGCACGGGCCGTCCCGGCGGTGCGACGAGGTCGACGACGTGCCCGAAGCGGCGCTGGTACTCGAAGGAGAGGTGGGCCGGGTCGGCCAGGTCGACGTGCGACTGCGGGGCGCCGTCGATCAGCAGCGTCCAGCCGCGCGGCCGGTCCCGGTCGGGCAGCAGCTCGGCGCGGCCGCCGTCGACGTCCGCCGACACGGCTTCCGCGCCGGCCCGCCCGCGCCGGGGGCTTCTGGACTTTCCCATCGGGCCATTATCGCCGGGGGAGCCGGACGGGGGCGCGGTCGGTGCCGTACGGGTCCGGCGGCAGGGTCGGACAGCGGCGGACCGGCGTCCGCGCGCCGCGGCTCAGCGGCAGTTGTCGGCCGCCTCGATCAGCCGGGCCGCCTCGCCGAGCGAGGGGGAGCCGGACGGGGGCGCGGTCGGTGCCGTACGGGTCCGGCGGCAGGGTCGGACAGCGGCGGACCGGCGTCCGCGCGCCGCGGCTCAGCGGCAGTTGTCGGCCGCCTCGATCAGCCGGGCCGCCTCGCCGAGCGCGGCGCGCAGGTCGGCCGGGTCGGTCGCGGGGTCCGTCTCCTCGGGCGGCAGCAGCCAGCCGGGGCCCGGCGCCGGGAGCCGCGGGGCCGGCGCCGGGCTCCGCCGGTCCGGCTCCGTACAGGTGCTCCCGGGCACGTCCCAGGCCGCGGCGGTGCCCGGCGGCACCAGGAAGCCGAGGGTGCCGCGGCCGTCGTCGTGCAGCACCGGGCCCACCGCTTCGCTCGCTCCCCGTCTGAGGATGTCGACGGCCTCCAGTCCTTGCCTGGTCGGCACGATGACGACGTCGCAGGCGTCGCACGTGCCCAGGGCGTCGCTGATCCGGCTGGTCTCCATCCCCGCCTCCACCATCACGGAAACAACTCCTTGGACGAGCGGACCGGGAGTCGCTCTCCGGGCCCACAGGGTTCAACGCGCCGGACCGTCAACGGCTACGGCGTGATTCCGCCGCAAAGAATGGCATTTCATGGCGGATCACGGAGGAGTTATCCGCTTTTGTGCTCAAACTCCGCGTGGCGGCACCGTCACAGGGGGTACGTTCGTGCTCGCCGGACGCGGGGTGACAAAGGGAATACTCCCGGCAAGTCGCCCCGGGTGCGGCACGGTTCGACGGTTCGCACGAGAGGACCGGCCATGGCGTCGTCGACGGGGACCTCACCTCAGCCAGCACCCGAGCCCGACCGGCCCGCGCGGCCGAACCTGGTCTTCCGCCAGTTGCGCGGCCGGCGCTCGCCGGCCGAGTTCGCGGCGGCGGTCCGGCGGGCCGCGCGGGAGATCGGCGAGCGGGTCAGCTGTGACGCGCGGTACGTCGGGCGGGTGGAGACGGGCGAGATCCGCTGTCCCAACTACGCGTACGAGCGGGTGTTCCTGCACATGTTCCCCGGCCGCAGCCTCACCGACCTGGGGTTCGCGCCCCGTTCGGCCGTCCGCGGCCGGCGGGCGCGCGCCGAGCGGGCGGCGGGCACGGCACCGGCGGCGGGGGCGCAGGCGGCGGCCGGTGAGACGCCGGCGCTCCCCGGACCGTACGACCGGGCAGACCCGTACCCCACGTACGACGACCACGAGGAGAGCGACGTGCTGCGTCGCGCATTCATGAGGGGCGGCACCGCCACGGTGGCCACCGCCTCACTGGGCCCGCTGGGGCTCGCCCTGGACGCCGCGGCGGCCGAACGCCCGGTGCGCCGTTGCGGGGCGAGCGACGCCGGCGCCCTGGAGGACGCCGTCCGCCGGATCCGGCTGCTCGACGACCGGCACGGCGCCGACGGACTCTACCGGCGCGCGGCGGCCCCGCTGCGCGCCGCGTACGCGCTGCTGGACGCCGGGGCGATGCGGCAGGCGACGGCGGACCGGCTCTACGCGGGCGCCGGTGAACTGGCGCTCTCCGTGGGCTGGCTGGCCCACGACTCCGGGCGTTTCGACGACGCGCGCTCGCACTACGCGGAGGCGCTGGCGACCGCGCGGATGACCGGGGACGCCGGGCTGGAGGCGCACGCCTTCTGCAACACGGCGTTCCTCGCCCGGGACACCGGCCGGCCCCGGGAGGCGGTGCGGGCCGCGCAGGCCGCGCAGCGCGCCGCCCGGCCGCTGGGCTCCGCGCGGTTGCTGTCGCTGCTGGCGCTGCGGGAGGCGGGCGGCTGGGCGGGGCTGGCCGACCGGGTCGGCTGCGAACAGGCCCTGGCTCGGGCGCAGGCGTTCTTCGACCGGGGGCCGGGCGACGCCGACCCCGACTGGATGAGCTTCTACGGCGAGGCCGAACTGGAGGGGCTGGAGGCGCAGTGCTGGTCCACGCTGGGCGACTGGCCGCGGGCGGCCCGGCACGCCCGCCGGGCGGTGCGGCTCCAGGACCCGCACTTCACCCGGAACACCGCCCTGTACGCGGCGGAACTCGCCGACGACCTGGCCCGCGGCGGCCGGCCCGACGCGGCGGCCGCGGCCGGGCTGCGGGTGCTTGACCTGCTCGGGGAGGTCCAGTCCACCCGGGTGCAGACGATGCTGGCGAGCACCGCGCGGGTGCTGCTGCCGCATCGCGGGGCGCGGGGGGTGGCGGCGTTCCTGGAGCGCCACCGGGCGCTGCCGCGCACCGCGTGAGGAGACCCGGGCGGTGCGCCGCCCGGGTGAGAAACGGCCGGCCGCTCCGGGGAAGGACGCCTCCCCGTCCCCCGGGGCGGACGGTCCGGCCCGCCGGCAGGCCGCCGTCACCGTCGCCGTCACCGTCGCCGTCAGGTGATCGTCAAGCCGCTGCCAGGTGGCCGATGTCGTTCCAGTTCTCGATGGCGGGTTCGCCGTAGGCCCAGCCGAGGACCGACAGGGACGTCGGGTTCAGGCGTATGCGGGCCGCGAAGTCCAGCGGCAGGCCGAGCCAGCGGGCGCCGATCGAGCGCAGGATGTGGCCGTGGGCGAAGACCAGGACGTCGCGGTCGGCCTGGCGGGCCCAGCCGACCACCTCGTCCGCCCGCGCGGTGACGTCCGCCGTGCTCTCGCCCTCGGGGACGCCGTCCCGCCAGATCAGCCAGCCCGGCCGGACGGCCTGGATCTCGGCCGGTGTCATGCCCTCGTAGGCCCCGTAGTCCCACTCCATGAGCGCGTCCCAGGGCTGGGCCCGGTCGCCGAACCCGGCCAGTTCGCAGGTCTCCCGCGCGCGTACCAGCGGGCTGGTGCGCACCTCGGCGCCGGGCAGGCCGTCCAGCGGCGCCCGGTGCAGCCGCTCGCCGAGCAGCTTGGCGCCGCGCCGGCCCTCCTCCAGGAGCGGCACGTCGGTCCTGCCCGTGTGTCTGCCGGACAGCGACCACTCCGTCTGTCCGTGCCGGGCGAGCAGGATGCGCGGTGCCATGGGAAGAGGACCTTTCCGGGTGATTGACAGTGAAGGTGAGGTGCGGCTCTTCCATCATCGCGTACGCCCCGTACGGGCAACCCGCAGGGCGCGGACGACGTCTGTCAGGGCTGGGGGCGCTCCACTGAGGGGGGCCGCCCACGCCGTAGAGTGACACGCCCGGAACCGGCGGGTACCCGGGTCCGTACGCGAAGAAGAAGGGGAGGTCGATCGGATGCCGCGCGCCGACACACCAGGCACCGAGGCGGCCCCGCCGGGCCGTCTGCGCTGGTGGACGGAGCTGCCGCTGATCCTCCTCGTCTACGCCTGCTACTCGGCCGGCCGGCTGCTGGTGCGCGGCGACGTCTCCGACGCCGTCGACCACGGGCTCGCCATCCTGCGCGTCGAGAAGGCGCTGCGCCTCAACGCCGAGCACCCGCTCAACCGGCTCTTCACCCACGAGCCCTGGCTCGGGGTGCCCGCCGACTTCTGGTACGCGTCCCTGCACTACCTGGTCACCCCGCTGGTGCTGGTGTGGCTGTTCCGCTCCCGCGCGGTGCGCTACCGGGCCGCCCGGACCTGGCTGATGACGTCCACGTTCATCGGCCTGATCGGCTTCACCCTGCTGCCGACCTGCCCGCCGCGGCTGCTCGACGCGGGCCACGGCTTCGTGGACACGATGGCCCACTACAGCTCGTGGGGCTGGTGGGGCGGTGAGGCCAGCGCGCCGCGCGGGCTGGGCGGGATGACCAACCAGTACGCCGCGATGCCGAGTCTGCACGTCGGCTGGGCACTGTGGTGCGGGGTGATGCTGTGGCGGTTCGGCGGTACGCGCGCGACGCGGGTGGCCGGCGTGGTCTACCCGCTGGTGACCACGGTCGTGGTGATGGGCACCGCCAACCACTACTTCCTCGACGCGGTCGCGGGCGCCGCCGCGATGGGCGCGGGACTGCTGCTGACGCCGTACGTGCTGCGCTGCGCGCGGTGGGGGCGTGTCCGGGCGGTGGAACGGTCCGGCCCGGCGGCCGGCGCGTTCACCCGGCGCTCGGCCGGCCCGGTCTCCCGCGTCGCCGGTCCGGTTGTCGGTCCTGTTGTCAGTGGGGGATGCGAGACTTCGGCGGGTGAGCGATTTCCACGCCAGCGCGACGAGCGGCCCCGGTCCGGAGCCGAGCCGGACGCCTCCCCCGCGGACACGGGAGACGGCGCTCCGGCACCGGCTCGCTGAGCTGCGCGGCCCCGACGTACCGCCCAAGGCCCTGGACGCCCGCGCCCTGGCCGCCCTCGCGGCCAACCCGGGGTGCAGACGGCGCGCGCTCCTGGACGGCGCCGGGGTGGACAAGACCGGCCTGGCGAGCGCGCTGGGCGCGCCGTCGGTGTTCGGCCAGTCCCAGTTCGCCTTCGTGCGGGGCAACGCGTTCGAGGCCCGGGTCAAGGCGGACGGCGGCGCGGAGCTGCTGCGGCTGGTGCGCGAGACGCTGGACCGGGGCGCCGAGCCGCCGCGCGAGGCGCGGGTGCCGGATCTGACCGCGCCGGGCCCGCAGGGGCGTGCGGCGCGCACCGAGCTGGCGCTGCGGGAGGCGACCGGGGCGGCCGGCTGGACCCTCCTGGACCATCCGATGCTCGCCCTGGACGTGGCCGGTTCCGCCGCCTATCTGGAGCCGGACGCGGTGGTGGTGCACCCGGACGGCAGCTGGACGGTCGTGGAGATCAAGTCGTTCCCGATGCTGGACGGCTCGGCCGACCCGGCGAAGGTCGGCGCCGCCGCCCGGCAGGCCGCGGTGTACGTACTGGCGCTGGAGGAGGTCGCCGCCCGGCTGCGCCCCGCGCCGCGGGTGCGTCACCGGGTGCTGCTCGTGTGCCCCAAGGACTTCTCCAATCTGCCCACCGCCGCCGCGGTCGACGTCCGCAAGCAGCGCGCGGTGACCGCCCGCCAGCTGACCCGGCTCACCCGGATCGAGGAGATCGCCGACGCGCTCCCCGAGGGCACCTGTTTCGCCCCCGACCGGCCGGCCGAGGAGCTGACGGCCGCGGTGGAGTCGGTCCCGGCGGCGTACGCGCCCGAGTGCCTGGCCGCCTGCGAGCTGGCCTTCCACTGCCGGGCCGGGTCCCGGGCGGCCGGCGCGGTCACCACGCTGGGCCGGCCGGCCCGCGCCGAGCTGGGCGACCTGGCGACGGTCGACGACGTACTGGCGGCGGCCGACGGCACGGCCGGCGACCCGGCCGACCCGGCGGTGGCGGCACTGCGCCGGGCGGCTCAGCTGCGGGCCGAGGCGCTGGAGACGGCGGAACCGCGGGCCGAGACACTGGCGGCGGCGGACCGGGTGCGGGCACTGGAGGCGGCATGTCCCTGATCGGCACGCTCGCCCGGCTGGACCCGGTACGGGCACTGGAGGCGGCATGTCCCTGATCGGCACGCTCGCCCGGCTGGACCCGGTACGGGCACTGGAGGCGGCATGTCCCTGATCGGCACGCTGGCCCGCCTTGAGGCGGTGCGCACCGGCCGCGCGCAGCCCGCCGCCACGGTCCGGCACCGGCACCTGTCGGACACACCGCTGGTGCTGGTCCCGCTGGTCACGGCCGGTGAGGTGGGCGCCCCGCTCGGCGCCCTGGTCGGCACCGACCGGGACGCGCCGCGGCTGCTGGTGGTCCCGCAGCCCCGCGACCGCGACCTGCGGTTCGCGTTCCTGGCCGAGCTGGCCGACGTCGTACTGCCGCACATCGAGGCGTCCGCCGCCGCGGTCGAGCCCGCCGAGCGCACCGAGACCGACCCGGAGACCGGCAAGCGGGTCAAGGTGGAGGTCGAGCTGTGCGCGGACGCCGCGCAGCTGATCGTGCCGAGCCGCGCGGGCGTCGACCTGGTCCGGCTACTGGGCCGCTCGATGCGGTTCCGGCGTACGGCCGACCAGGACCCGGAGACGCCGCACCCCGCGCCGCCGCGGGTGCCGCTGCTCGGCCGCTGGCTCACCCACTACGGGGAACGCGCCCGCGTGCCGGGCTCCTCCCTCCTGCTCGCCATGACCGAGCTGCTGGGCCGGCACTGGGCGAGTGGGCAGTCCGCCCTGGAGGACCAGCACCTGGGCGCGCTGCTGGCCTGGATCGACCCGCCGGACGGCATCTCGGGCGCCGCGGCGGCGCTGCGGGCGGAGCTGGCCCGGGACCCGGACGGCCAGTTGCTGTGCCCGCCGGCCGGACCGGCCACCGACCCGGCGTTCGACAACCGGCTGCTGGCGCCCGCCATCGAGCGCTACGACCGGGCCCGCACCGCGCTCGCCGCCGCCGAGGACGGCCTGGAGGCCGACGCGCGGTACGGGGCGGTGCGCGCCGCCGAGCAGGACGTCCGCGACCTGGTGCTCAGCCGCACCCGGCCCGCCTGGGACGCGGTGTGGCACGGCCTGGACCTGCTGCGGCGGCTGCCCGCCGGGGCGCATGTCGGTGACCGGTGGACCCGGGACCGCTGGTCGTTCACCGGGCACCGCGACCGGATCGTCTCCGGCGAGCCCCCGCAGCCGCGCCGCGACGACGCGGTGACGGCGGCCAACAAGCTGGCCACCCGGGAGCGCGAGCAGGCCCGGCTGGACGCCCAGGAGGCACTGGACGATCCGCTGGTGATGGCGGGGCGGCGGCTGGCCGGGGAGGCGTTCGCCGGGGAGGTCACGGACGTGGTGCTGACGTACAGCGAGGGCAAACGGCCGAGCCCCCGCCCGCTGGTCACCGTGCGCACGGCGGACCAGCCGCAGCTCGCCGAGCGGATGAAGGTGTACCGGTCGCTGGGCGGCAAGCCGCAGGCGGCCGAGTACGTCGAGCGGCCGGAGGACGGCGTCCTGGTCCTGCGGATCGTCGACAAGATGGGCCGCGGCCGGGAGCCGGAGGCCGGGTCGGTGCCGGAGAAGGGCGACCTGGTCTGCTTCACCCTCTTCGAGCACGAGCAGCGCGGCGGGGCGAGGCTGCCCGACCCGGACCAGACGCCGTGGACGCACGGCGGGCCGCCCGGCGAGCGGTCCGCCGTACCGGAGGCCGCCGATCCGCTGACCGAGGAGGACGTCCTGTGACCACCGAGACCCTGGTGGACGACGCCCCGGGCGCGGCGGCCGCCCGGGCCACCGCCGCGATCCTCGACGACACGCTGCACGGCACCGAGCGCGGGGTGGTCGTCGACTCCCCGCCGGGCGCCGGCAAGTCCACGCTGGTGGTGCGGGCGGCGCTGGAACTGGCGGCGGCGGGCCGCCCGCTGATGGTGGTGGCGCAGACCAACGCGCAGGTCGACGACCTGGTGCTGCGGCTGGCCGAGGAGAACCCCGAGCTGCCGGTGGGCCGGCTGCACAGCAGCGACGCCGACCCCTACGACAAGGCGCTGGACGCGCTGGACAGCGTACGGAAGTCGGCGAAGGCGGCGGAGCTGGCCGGGCAGGCGGTGGTGGTGTCCACCGCCGCCAAGTGGGCGCACGTGACGGTGGACGAGCCGTGGCGGCACGCGATCGTCGACGAGGCGTACCAGATGCGGTCGGACGCGCTGCTGGCGGTGGCCGGGCTGTTCGAGCGGGCGCTGTTCGTGGGCGACCCGGGACAGCTCGACCCGTTCTCGATCGTGGGCGGCGAGCAGTGGGCGGGCCTGTCCTACGACCCGTCCGCCTCGGCCGTCGCCACGCTGCTCGCGCACAACCCGGGGCTGCCGCAGCACCGGCTGCCGGTCTCCTGGCGGCTGCCGGCGTCGGCGGCCCCCCTGGTCTCCGACGCGTTCTACCCTTTTACGCCGTTCCGCAGCGGCACCGGCCCCGACGACCGCCGGCTCTCCTTCGCCGTCCCCTCCGACGGCTCGGGCCCGGACCGGGTGATCGACGAGGCCGCCGCCTCGGGCTGGGGCCTGCTGGAACTGCCGCCGCGGCACACCCCGCGCACGGACCCGGAGGCGGTAGGGGCGGTGGCGGCGGTGGTCCGCCGGTTCCTGGACCGGCGGGGCGCGGCGCGCTCCGAACGCTCCCCTTCCCCCATTCCCCTCACCGCCGGCCGGATCGCCGTCGGCACCGCGCACCGCGACCAGGCGGCGGCGGTGCGCGCCGCGCTGGCCGACCTCGGTGTCACCGGGGTCACGGTCGACACGGCCAACCGGCTCCAGGGCCGGGAGTACGACGTGACGGTCGTCCTGCATCCGCTGTCCGGCCGCCCCGACGCAACGGCGTTCCACCTGGAGACCGGCCGCCTGTGCGTGCTGGCCTCCCGGCACCGGCACGCCTGCGTGGTCGTCTGCCGCGCGGGCGTCGACGAACTCCTGGACGCGTACCCGTCCACGGAGCCGGTCCAGCTGGGCACGGACGTGAAGTTCCCGGACGGCTGGGAGGCGAACCACGCGGTACTGGCCCACCTGTCCCGGCACCGCGTCACTTGGCGGCCCTGACCGGGGCCCGCCGGACGGAGTCCGGCACGCCGCCGGAGGCGGCCAACGGACACAGCCCGGACGGCTGGGAGGCGAACCACGCGGTACTCACCCACCTCGCCCGGCACCGGGTCACCTGGCCGCCCCGGCCCTGACCCTCGTTCCCGGCCGGCGGGACGCCCTCTTGCACAGGCGCGGGACAATGGACGGTGGCCCATTCCACTCGGGTCATGTGCGACGTACCAGGAGGAGAGACATGGCGGAGCCCACGCCGCGTCACCACGAACCGCGGCTACGCCCCGCGCCCCTGCTCTTCGAGCCGGCGGCGGCCGCCGCCGATCCGGAGCACTTCTTCGATCTCGAGTCGATCGACGATCCGCGGGCCCTGCTGGAGCGGGCCACGGAGCTGACCCACGCGTTCCGCGCGGCGGCGGACCGCGCGGTGGAGTTCCAGGCGATGGCGGCGGCGCAGCTCGCCGATCCCCGCCGGTTCGACCGGCTGACCACCGCGGACATCGCGGAACGGGCCGAGTGGACCGAGGACTATGCCAAGAAGATGGTGGAGTTCGGCCGGGAGCTGATGCGCCGGGAAGAGCCCGCCTGAGGGCGGCGTCCCGAGCCGATCGGCATATGCCACGGGGGTGGGCAAGATACCTTCCCGCCCCGGCGTCTGTCCCGGATTCCGGCAACTCAGGGAGACGGTTCCCGCACCGTCGGTAGACATGAATCCCATGAGCAGCACTCCGCACGCTTCCCACGTCACCTCGGCCGGCGCCGCCTGGCTGGCCTCCGCCGGAACGTATCCGCGCAGCACGCTCGCCCTCTGGGAGGAGCACCCCGAGGCCCCGGTGGTCCTGCCGTGCGGCTCGGTGTTCGATGTCGTGAGCGCCCCGGCGATGTTCGGACGCCGGATGCTGGACCGGATGTGGGCCGAGGGCCCCGGCTCCGGGCCGGTGGCGGAGTACCGCGGCCGGATGCTGCTGTTCGCCGCGCCCGGCACGGCCCAGCGGCTGCCCTCGCTGCTGGAGTGGGAGGAGTGGGGAACCCGCGGCCGGTCCGAGGGGGACGGCCGCACCGGCACCGTACCGCCGCTGCTCTGTCACGGCACCGGGGACGCGGTGACCGTGCCGGCCCCGGCCGGGCCCGACCGTGCGGCGGCCCGCTGGCTGGTCGCCCCGGACATCCGCCGGCCCTGGCTGCCCGGCCCGGAGATCCTGCTGTGGGCGGCGGTGCGGGCGGCCCGCGCGGCCGTGCGGATATCGATTTTTCCTCCCGCCGACCTGGGTGCTAATGTCTACGACGTCAGCAGGCGCCGCTAGCTCAGTTGGTTAGAGCAGCTGACTCTTAATCAGCGGGTCCGGGGTTCGAGTCCCTGGCGGCGCACCGACAGTGAAGGCCCCTCGCGTGAGCGGGGGGCCTTTCGCGTGGCGTCCCGTCCTGCTCAGCCGGGCGTGATCTTCACCGTCCAGGCCCCCGACACCGTGCGCCCCTCCACCTCCACCCGGACGCCCTCCCCCGGCACCGTGAAGCTCTCGCCGAGCGCGACCGGCGCGTCCGCCAGCGGCGGGTAGACCGAACGCTCCCAGCACGCTTCGGTGCGCGGGTGCGCGTCGATCACCTCGACCGGCCCGCCGCCGGACTCCGTACCGCCGCGCACCCGGTACACCAGCACCCCCGCCCGGCAGGCGGCGGCGTCGTTGCCGACCGGCCCGCGCGCCTCGAAGGCGAGCACCTCGTCGGCGCCGGTGCGCACCACCGCCAGCTTGGTGCCCCGGCCGAGCCCGAAGGCCGGCGCCCCCGCCGCGCCGGTCACCGGCACCCCGGGCCCGGCGCCGAGCGGCTCCAGGGTCAGCCGGACCGGCCCGGTCCCCCGTACGCAGGCCACCTGCCGGGGCTCCAGCCAGCCCAGTTTCCACTTGTGCCAGCCGAACAGGTCCGGTGCCAGCGCGAACTGGCTGCCCATCAGGTCCCAGTCGCCGACATGGGTGTCCCAGTCGCCCTTGCCGTCGACGGGCCGGTGGTAGAGGTCGGGGAGGTCGAAGACATGGCCGGTCTCGTGGGCGAGGACCAGACGGTCGGGCGGGTGGTTCTCGAACACCGTGACGACCCGGTGGATGTCGGTGCCGTCGGCCCGCAGCGGGGTGTTCAGGTTGACGACCTTGGTGGCGTCGGAGTCCACGCCGGGCGCGTGCGGGTCGGCGACGAAGTAGACGACGTCGTAGCGGGAGAAGTCGACCTCGGTGTCGGCGGCGGTCAGCGCGTCGCGCAGATAGGCGGCGCGATGCTCGGCGCTCCAGTCGCGCTGTATGGCGTACGCGGTCGACGGGCGCGGCATCCGGACCCAGTGCCGCAGCGGGTGCGGGCGCAGCGTGAACTTGCCGTAGGAGGCGCGCCGGAAGAAGCGGGTGGTGGCCGGGAAGTGGTCGGCGGCCAGTTCGCGGGGCGCGGTCAGGGGGCGGGAGTCGGGGAAGGACAGGAACACCATCACCGCGTCCAGCGCGCGCGACGGGCGGGGGTAGGCGGCGTTCCAGGTGTGCACGCCCTCGGAGTGGTGCGCCGCGGTGCGCCGCAGGGCGCACGGCTGGGGCGAGAAGGGTTCGGCGACCGAGGGGGCGCTGATCAGGGAGGTCGCGGCCAGTGCCGTCATGATGGTGGCGACCGCCGCGGACTTGCGCAGTCCCGGCCGGGCCCCGCCGCCCGGCCGGCCGCCCGCGCCGAGGCCCTTGAGGGCCTCACGGGGAAGTCGCCTCAGGGGGAGCTGGCGCGGCACATGGACCTCCGGGTGCGGTTCGCGGAACACCGCATCCAGCTTGTGCATATTTGTCGTACTGCGCCCTGTTCGCATGGGCCGGACGGGTGAGCCGTCCGTGAGCCGTCCGCGGATTGCCGAAAGTACCCCTTCACTCCCCTCACAGAACGTCACAACTGGTCGGGGGTGTTTAGAACCCGGCCAGCTGCGAGCAGAAACGATCTGTCAGGAGGATCCGCGGGAGCCGGTGACCGCTGTGCGGCTGGAAGGGCCGGGAGCCACCCTCTATGATCGGCACACTTTCCTGCGCGGACAGAGACACGGACAGAGATCGAGGCACTGCGGGAGCTAGCGGTGAGCGGAACGTCCGAAGGGCCGGCGCCCGCGGCAGACCTCGACAGGTCGGCCGTCACAGAGAGTGACACTGACATGGCGCCCAGTGCTGTACGTCCATGCCGTACGGAACCCCCGGCCTATCGCTCGGCGTTCACGGCGGCACCGCTGGCGATGGCCGTCGTCGACGCCGAGGGGACGGTGGTCAGCGCCAATGACACCCTGGGCGCGCTGTTCGGCACCCCGCCCCAGGCGCTGACCGGGCGCGCGGCGGCGGAGCTGGTGGACCTGGCCGCCGACACCCGGGCCTGGCGGGCCTACCGCGAGGTGCTGTGCGGCAGCCGGGCCCGGCTGCGCTGCACCCGGCGGCTGAAGCGGCCGGACGGCGAGTTCCTGTGGGCGCAGGTCACCGTGGAGCCGCTGGCCGGGGCGGCGTCCGGGCTGCTGCTGTCGGTCGCCGACATCAGTGCCCGGCACGAACTCCAGGCCCGGCTGCGGCACTTGCAGATGCACGACCCGGTAACCCGGCTGCCCAACCGGGCGCTGTTCTTCGAGCGGCTGACCGCCGCCCTGGAGCCGGAGTCCTACGCGGGCGGCACCGGACGGATCGGGCTGTGCTATCTCGACCTGGACGGTTTCAAGGCGGTCAACGACACCCTCGGCCACCGCGCCGGGGACCGGCTGCTTGCGGCCGTCGGCGAACGGCTGACGCGCTGTGCCGAGGAGGCCGCGCCGCCGCGCACCGGGGCCGGTACGCCGCTGGTGGCCCGGCTCGGCGGGGACGAGTTCGCGCTGCTGGTGGAGGGGTCGACCGGCACCGACCAGCTCGCCGATCTCGCCGAGTCGGCGCTGGCCGCGCTGCGCGAGCCGGTCGATCTGGCCGGCCGTCATCTGTCGGTCACCGCGTCGGTCGGCGTCGTCGAGCGGCATGCCGCGGGGACCACCCCGACCGCCCTGATGCAGGCCGCCGACACCACACTGTACTGGGCCAAGGCCGACGGCAAGGCCCGCTGGACGCTCTTCGACCCGGAGCGCAACGCGCACCGGATGACCCGGCAGGCGCTGGCCGCGACGCTCCGTCCGGCGATCGACCGCGGCGAGTTCGCGCTCGAGTACCAGCCGCTGGTCGGCATGGAGGACGGGCGGCTGCGCGGCGTCGAGGCGCTCATCCGCTGGAAACATCCTCAGTTCGGCGTACTGGCGCCGAATCGGTTCATCGCACTGGCGGAGGAGGACGGCTCGATCGTTCCACTGGGCCGCTGGGTGCTGCGCACGGCGTGCGAGCAGGCGCGGCGCTGGCAGCTGGACCGTCCCGACGAGCCGCCGATCTTCGTCAGTGTCAATGTCGCGGTGCGGCAGGTGTGGGACTCCGACCTGGTGGCGGACGTGGCGCGGACGCTGGCGGAGACGGGGCTGGCGCCGGAGCTGCTGCAACTGGAGCTGACCGAGTCGGCGGTGATGGGGTCGGCGGGGCGGCCGTTGCAGGCGTTGAAGGCGCTCAGCGACATGGGGGTGCACATCGCCATCGACGACTTCGGCACGGGGTATTCGAACCTGGCGTATCTGAGCCGGCTGCCGGTGTCGGTGCTGAAGCTGGACGGGTCGTTCGTACGGGGGTTCCAGTACGACGCGCGGGGCGCCGAGCGGGACGGTGAGGACGAGAGCGCCAATCCGGCGGACGAGGTCATCGTCGAGGCGATGGTGCAGCTCGCGCACCGGCTCGGGCTGACGGTCACGGCGGAGTGCGTGGAGACGTCGGACCAGGCCACCCGGCTGCGGCGGATCGGCTGCGACACGGGACAGGGCTGGCTGTACTCCCGTCCCGTGCCGCCGGACCGGATCTCCGAGCTGTTGGTTCAGGCGGTCGCGGGCAGGCCGTAGGCGTCGGCGATCAGTTCGTAACTGCGCAGGCGCACGTCGCCGCCGTGTGCGTTGGCGGTGATCATCAGTTCGTCGGCGCCGGTACGCTTCTGGAGGTCGTCGAGGCCGGCCCGGACGGCGTCCGGGGTGCCGTGGATGACGTTGCTGTTCCAGGACGCGACGAACTCCTGCTCCAGCGGGCTGAAGTCGTACGCCTCCGCCTCGGCCGGGGTGGGGACCAGGCCGGGGCGGCCGGTGCGCAGCCGCACCATGTTGAGGGCCGCGGCGAGCACCTGGCGGCGGGCCTCCTGCTCGTCGTCGGTGGCGAGGGCGGCGACGCCGATCAGGGCGTAGGGCTCGGCGAGCAGCTCGGACGGGCGGAAGCTCTCCCGGTACAGGTCCAGCGCGGGGATGGTGTTCTGCGCGGAGAAGTGGTGGGCGAAGGCGAACGGCAGGCCGAGGGTGGCGGCCAGCCGGGCGCTGAAGCCGGAGGAGCCGAGCAGCCAGACCGGGGGGCGGTGCGGGGACTGGACGCCGCCGGGGGAGGTCGCCTGGACCGGGCCGGGGACGGCGTGGATGCGGCTGTAGGGGTGCCCGTCGGGGAAGTCGTCGTCGAGAAACCGGGTCAGCTCGATGAGCTGCTGGGGGAAATCATCGGCGCCCTCGTGCAGTCGGTCGCTGCGACGCAGGGCGGCGGCGGTGGCGCCGTCGGTGCCGGGGGCTCGGCCGAGGCCGAGATCGACCCGGTTCGGGGCCAGGGCTTCGAGGGTGCCGAACTGTTCGGCGATGACCAGCGGGGCGTGGTTGGGGAGCATGACGCCGCCGGAGCCGAGGCGTATGCGGTCGGTGTGGGCGGCGAGGTGGGCGAGGATCACGGCAGGTGAGGAGGAGGCGACGCCCGGCATGGAGTGGTGCTCGGCGACCCAGTAGCGGTGGTAGCCGCGGGTCTCGGCGAGGCGGGCGATGTCCACGCTGGTGTGGAGGGCGTCGGTGGCGGTGCGGCCGGCGCCGACGGTGACCAGGTCCAGGACGGAGAGGGGGACGGGGGCGGTGCCGTGGGTGGTGCCCCGGATTTCCTCTGCGGCGTCTGTGGACGTGGCCATGGTGGGGTGCCTCCTGTGTTTCCGGGTGTGCTGCGCTCGCCCGGGGTTCAACGGGAGGGGGCGGGTGGCTATTCCCTACGGGATCTACGGGGTGTCTCTGCGGGGTGGGGGAGTGGTGGCCCCGGTCACTGGGCCCCTCCGTCGGCCGGGCGGGCGGCGGCGAGGACGGGCGCGACGGCGCCTCGCCTGCACGCCGGGCCGGTTCGGCGGCGAACGGTGAGTGGGGAGGGGCGGCGGGCGGCGGTGGGTGGTCTGGAAACGGTGAACACTTCGGGCCGAAGTGTTCACCGGTTATCGGACGGTCTTCAGGGAGTCGAGGAAGACGGTGAACAGGGGACCCCGGAACGTGAGCACCGCCCGATCCGGCGCCTTCGAGTCCCGGATGGCTATGCAGGTGCGGCGCTGAGCGACTTCTACGCATGCGTTGCCGTCGCCTCCGCCGGAGTAGGAAGACTTCTTCCAGATGTCGGGGGGCGTCGTCATAGCGTGCCTCACAGCTCCTTCGCCAGCTTGTGGATGAAGTCACGGGCACCCACGGGTTCGAGCGCCACCGCTTCCAGCCTATGGAAGAGGTCGCGGAAGCGGCCGAGTTGGGCTTCGGCGTTGACGAAGACGGTGCCTTGCGGTCCATCGCGTACGACGGTGTCCAGCTTGGGGACCGGACCTGAGGCGTACACCATGTCGCCACCGGCTCCGGCGAAGCCGTCGACGTCGAACGGGATGACGCGGACGGTGATGTGATCGGCGGTGGACAGCTCCAGGACACGAGCCAGCTGGGCCCTCATCGCGGCCCGGTCACCGACCCTGATCCGCAGCGCCGCTTCATGGATCACGGTCTCGTACGGGGTCGGGTCGGGGCGTTCGATGATGGCCCTGCGCCGCATCCGATGCTCCACCCGGCGTTCCACCTCGCTCGCCGGGGACTCGTGGTTCACGTAGGAGAAGAGGGCGCGGGCGTAGTCCTCGGTCTGCAGGAGTCCTGGCACGTGCAGGAAGTCCACGTCCCATCGGCAGTCGGCGTGGTGCTCCAGCTCGGAGAGGTCGAGGAACGAGTGGGGCAGCAAACCCCGGTACTCCTCCCACCAGCCACGCGTGCGGTCCGTCGCCATCGCCACCAGCGCCGCGACCAACTCCTCGTCCGTACAGGCGTAGTGCGCGGCCAGTCGCCGCAAGCGTTCTTCACTCACGCCGGCGATCCCGGACTCGATCTGACTGATCTGCACGGAATTCACTCCGAGCCGACTCGCCGCCTCGGTCGCCTTGAGTCCGGCGGCGTCCCGCATCTTTCGCAGCTCAACTCCCAGCCGCTCCTGGCGCGCTGTGGGCTGACGTCTGGGAGGCACAACTTCCCCCTCGCCTCAATGGCCGTTCCTGAGCGACCCGTTCGAGCCCAGGTTACGCGATCGGCTTGCTCAGTAATAAATCTATGCCCTACCGTCAGTGATGCGGCACGCACCGTGCGCAACCACATTTCCGTCGACGGAGGCACCCGTATGTCCGAAGAGCTGGCCGTGTGCGAACCGTGGGAGTACTCCCTCCACATCCCCAACGACGTCCGCGCCGTCACCGTGTGTCGCCGCACCCTGCGGCTGATCCTCACGATGCACGGACTGATCGGGCTCGTCGACGTCGCGGAGCTGCTCGCGGCGGAGTTGGTGTCCAATGCCGGTGCGCCATGAGGCGCTCTGTTGTATCCCCGGCTGAGCCGGGAGGAATTGAAGGGAGGTTCCTGGGTCCGATGGCTTACCTGGATCTGAAAGGTGAAGGGGACAGCAGCATGCCAGGAAATCAGTGCTCGTGTTCACGTGTAGAAGCGAGGCGCGGAGGGACCCGCGCGATATGGCGAAAGCTGTACTGCCTGAACCCCAATCTCCAAAAGATGAAACGAGTCACATCCGCCGGAAATCTGCACGTGACACCGGCGCCGCACCCTGCGGTGGAGTAACTGCGTATCCATCGCACCCTTCGGGTCGCGGAATGATTCCCAGTGAGGGAATTCAAGGAGATGAGTGGGGCGCCTAAGTCGCGCTAGATACGTACAACAGAGATGAACATGGGACCACCTAAAGGGCGCGAGCCCCAAGGTGACGGAGGCCCCGTAGTAGTCGCAGGAGCAACGACCTGCCAAGGAGGGCGGGAAAGCCGCCCGCAGGGCGAAGGGGGCCAGGTGATTCGGAAGCGGTACTTGATGTCCTGCGTGAACGCGGCAGGCGGAACCTGCCGTGCGATGAGCTGTATCGACAGCTGTTCAACCCGAACCTGTATCTGCCGGCTTACGGGCGCATCTATGCCAATCAGGGCGCGATGACCCCCGGGGCCTGCGGGGAAACCGCGGACGGCATGTCGGAGGCCAAGATCGGGCGCATCATCGAAGCGCTGCGCCACGAGCGTTACCGCTTCCGTCCGGTACGACGTGTCCACATTCCGAAACCCAACGGAAAGACGCGGCCGCTCGGTCTGCCGTCCTGGTCGGACAAACTCGTCGGCGAAGTGATCCGCCTCCTGCTGGAGGCATACTATGAGCCACGGTTTTCCGCCCGCTCCCACGGTTTCCGACCCGGCCGGGGCTGCCACACGGCACTGTCCGACCTGGCACACAACTGGACCGGGACAACCTGGTTCATCGAAGGAGACATCTCCGACTGCTTCGGCTCGCTCGACCATAAGGTCCTGCTGGCTATCTTGTCTGAGAAAATCCACGACAACCGGATCCTTCGCCTCATCCAACAGATGCTGAAGGCGGGATACCTGGAGGACTGGAAATGGCACGCCACCCTGTCGGGATCCCCGCAAGGCGGCGTCCTCTCTCCACTCCTGTCCAATATTTACATGGACCGGCTGGACAAATTCGTCGAAACAGTCCTCATTCCGGAATGCACCCGAGGTGCCACCCGGCGCAGGAACCCGGCCTACCAGAAGCTGGACAACGCGATCGGAAACACCCGGAAGCGGCTCAGAAGAAGGAAGGAGCACACAGAGACCGCCCAAGTCCGCCAATGGCGCAAGGAGCTGCGACGCCTGCCGTCCGGAGACCCACAGGATCCCGGCTACCGGCGACTGCGCTACCTCCGCTACGCGGACGACCACATCCTCGGGTTCATCGGACCCAAGGCCGAAGCCGAGACGATCAAACAGCGCCTGGCCGAATTCCTGCACGATGATCTCAAGCTGGAACTGAACCAGGACAAAACACTGATCACCCACGGCCGCACCCAGTCGGCCCGATTCCTCGGCTACGAGATCAGCGTTCAGCACGCCGACGCCAAGATCACCCGGAGCAGCCGTATCAACCGCGGCAGACGCACCATCAACGGGAAAATCAAACTCTGCGTGCCCAAGGACGTGATCAAGGCCAAATGTGCCCCGTTCCTCCGGCGCGGAAAACCCGCGCACCTGCCCCAGCTGGCGAGCTGCACACCCTTCGACATCGTCAGAATCTATGGAGCGCAGTATCGTGGCATTCCCCTGACCCGGCAACGGAAAGCCGTCATCGACGACCTTCCGTCCACCCCGTTCACTCCCCGCAGCCGCCCACGCGGAAGCCAGCTCATTGACCGGCTTCGCAGGGGGTGGTGTGAACTCTGCGACAGACGAACCCAGGTGCAAGTCCACCAAATTCGTCACCTCGCAGAGCTCCAAGCGTGGAAAGAGCAGCCCGCATGGGTCCAATTGATGGTCAAGAAGCGGCGCAGAACCCTCGTGGTCTGCCCGCCCTGCCATCAAGGCATCCATGCATAACGGGAGTCAGGATCACGCAGCAGTCACTGGAGAGCCCGCTGCACAGAAAGGGTGCACGGCGGGTTCGGGCCGGGGGCCACTGGAAAAGGATCTGCACAGCAGAAACCTCGCCAGTGGCCTACCGGTACTACGGCACACCAAGGGGCCGGCGGCGCTGCGGGTGCGCTGGTCGAGGGACGGGGTGCTGCGGATCGGCGCGTGGGACGCGGATCCGTCGCCGCCTCGGCCGTCCGAGCCGGCCGCGCGCGCGGAGGACGGACGGGGGCTGGCGCTGGTGCGGGCGTGCTCGGACGGGTGGGGTGGCAGCCGCTGGTCAGGGAGGGCAACCGGGGCAAGTTCGTATGGTGCGAGCTGGGACGGGCGGCAGGTTAGGCTGCCGAGATGGAGTCGTTCAAACGTTCGGTGCGTGAGCTGCCAGGGGACCCTCGACAGCTGACCCTGGAATACCACTCCTGGGAGTACGCGCGCCGCGAGGACGACCTGGACGGGCTCGACGAGTGGTCGGTCTCCGTGCGGCTGCGACGGCCCGGGGACCGGGACGCAGGCGCCGCTGTCGGCTCCATGACGTTCTTCCGTCTGCGGCAGGACGAACGGTTCAGCCCCTGGCCGTGGTCCGACGCGGAGCGGGACGGAGCCGACCATGACCTCTTCCAGCTCGTCCTCGGCGTCTACGACCTCGGGCGCGGCGGTTATCGGCAGGAGTTCCGTGACAGCGTTACGTCCGCCGACGGCGATCTGCTGGCCCTCTACGACATCACGCTGGACAAGGCGTGGCGTGGGTTCGGGCTGGGGCCGGTCCTTGCCTGCCAGGCGGTCTGGGCGCTTGCGGGCGGGTGCAGCGCCGTCACCGTGGCGACGCACGTCAGCGAGCAGCTCACGGGACTGTGGGAGGACATCGGCTTCCGGCGGTGCGTCAGGCCGCTCGGGCATCTTCTGGATCCGAGAAGCGCCGAGGCTCGCGAGCCGCGGAACGAGCAGCGGAGGAAGTTCGACGCGCTCGCCGACGCCTATCACGCCGCCCTCCGGGGGTGACGGCGGCTTGATGTGCGGATCGGGCAGGCATTCGGTACGATCATCATGCGCTGGTCGACGGAGCAACTCCGAACAGCCGGCAGTGCGTTGGTGGTCCAAGGAAAGACGCCCCGCTTCCTGCGGGGAGATGCAGGTGCAAGGCCTGCCCGGCGCTCCAGAGAAGGAAACGAAGAACCCCGGTCCGCCGCTTCGGCGGGCCGGGGTTCTTTGGCGTTGGCGAAGCCGGGGGCGGGTTGACCGGAGGGCGCCTCCGTCCAGACCCGTACCGAGGAACTGGTGGCCCGCCGGGCGGAGATCGCCGGGCTCGGTGACGCCGGTGAGGCGCTGCGGCAGTGGCTGCGGGCCCTGGAGGAGTACTTCGCCGAGCTCGCGCGGACCCGGCACTCCCCCCCGGCAGTTCCTGCCCACCCCGCTGTCCGCCTCGGACATCCGAGGTGTGCTGGAGGACGCGCGGAACTTCCTGCTCTCGCTCACCGCCCGCGGTTTCCACGGCATCCCGCAGACGATCCTCGGCGTGTACGCCGACACGTTCCGTGCGGCGCTGGGCGTTCCCGCGGAGCTGAAACTGCGCTTCGGCATCTCCTTCGGGCCCGGCGACCGGTCCTCACCGATGTACGACAGCGGAGCGTGGTACTGCACGACCCCCCCGGCGTGCTCTGAGTCCGGGGTCAGCCGAGCTTCGCGGCCTGGGCCTCGATGACCGCCGTCGGCTGCGGGAAGGACTCGCCGCGGCCCACCGCCGCGATGTTGAAGGACGAGAAGCCGGCGAGGGTGCTGCCCTGCCGGAAGACGACCACCTTCGTCTCGACGGGGTCGCCGTCGATCTTCGTGGCCACGGTCCAGGCGACGGCGTCCTCGCCGGCCGAGACCTGCTCCTCGGTGATCTTCGTGACCTGCTGCTCGTCCCCGTCGAGCGACATGGCGAAGCCCGAGGCGCACTTCTCGCCGGCCTGCCGCAGCGCGGTGAGGGCGGCTTCGGCGCCGTCCGCGTCGTAGGACCACAGGGAGGTCATCGTCTTGGTGATGTCGAGGGAGGCGAGGGTGGCATCGGCGGCCTCCTCCTCCGTCATCTGCGCCAGTTCCTCCATCGAGGGCAGGCCCGCCCTGTACGCCTCGGACTCCTCGGTGACCAGTCGCTGGACGGTCGCCGCCGGCTTGCCCGCGGGCAGCGCCGACAGCACCTGGGCCACGGGTTCGCACTCGGTCTTCGGCACGGAGAGCGAGGCGGCGTCGGAGACGTCGTCCTCGGTGGGCTTCGCCACTTCCTGGCCCTTGATGTCGCCCTTGGCGACGATGAGTTCGTCCAGTTCGGCCGCGGTCAGCGCCTTCGCGGCGGAGGCGGTGGTGGTGGCGCTTGCCTTCGGCTTCGCGTCGGCGGTGTCGTCGTCTCCGCCGCCGCACGCGGTGACGAGGAGGGCCAGGGTGACCGTGCCGGCGGACAGGACGGTGGATCGTATGGTGCTGTTCACGTGAGCAAGACCGGCATGGACCGTTCAAGGTTGTACGGGTATTCGGATGTGCGTTCCCCGCCGGCGTGCGTTATGATCATCTTGCTGGTCAGCCAGCGACGCGTTGGTGGTCCAAGGAAAGACGTCCCGCTTCCTGCGGGGAGATGCAGGTGCAAGGCCTGCCCGGCGCTCCACCGAAGGAAGGGCCCGGTACCGCTCGTCGAGAGCGGTACCGGGCCCTTCCTCGTTCACGCCTGGACCAGTGGCTCCCGTGTGAACAGCGCGCCCAGTTCCGGCGCGTTCACCCGGCGGTCCGCCAGCCGCAGGCCCTCCCAGACGGTGACCTGGTTGGCGGTGAGGACCGGCTTGCCCAGCTCCTTCTCCAGGGCGGGGATGTACGCGGCCGTGTGCAGGGCCGTGTCCGGGAGCAGGAGGACCTCCGCGTCCGGGTGGTCCGCGGCGCGGGCCAGGGACAGCACCTCGGTCTCGCCCCAGGTGCCGACCTCGGCCGCCGTGACCACGCCCGCGCCGCGGACGCCGAGGACCTCCAGGCCGGCCGCGCGGAGGAAGTCCGCGAAGAGGAGGGCCACGTCCTCGGGGTATGTCGCGCCGATCGCGACCCGGCGCGCGCCCAGCTCCCGTACCGCGTGCGCGAAGGCGAAGGACGTGGAGGAGGCCGGCAGGCCGGCCGTCGCCGCCAGCGCGCGGACCTGCT
This sequence comes from Streptomyces sp. JW3, assembly GCF_052216785.1. Lineage (NCBI taxonomy): Bacteria > Bacillati > Actinomycetota > Actinomycetes > Kitasatosporales > Streptomycetaceae > Streptomyces > Streptomyces sp. JW3. The sequence goes on from NZ_JBQOUX010000008.1 coordinate 104,208, forward strand.
CGTGGGCGCCGTCCCAGCCGTGCACGAAGCTGCCGCTGGTGCAGGCCCACACCACGGCGTCGGCGCCCGCGTGCCGCAGTTCCTCGACGCCCGCCGCGAGCCGCGCGGAGGAGCCCATCTCCAGCAGCGCGTCCACCCGGTGCGCGTCCTCGCCGATGTCGGTGTGCACCAGGTCCACCCGGATGTCGCTGCCCAGCAGCTGCTCGATGCGTGGGTAGTCGTCCTCGCCGGAGTGGCCCGGGTACAGGAATCCCAGTGCTGTCATGTCCACCCTTCCTGCTGCTGCTCTTCTTCCGGCACGCACCGCGCCGCCGGATCGGTCAGCGCCTGGTACGGCCCCACGGCACGGGTACCCAGTCGGCGCAGTGCCGCCCACATCGTCACTTGGTTGGCCGAGATCACCGGGAGCCGCAGCTCGGCCTCCAGTTGCGGGATGACGTCGTAGGTGGGCAGGTTGGTGCAGGAGATGAACAGCGCGTCCGCCGCGCCGGGGCGCGGGACGGCCTGCCGGGCCATGGCGGCGACCTCCCGGTAGGGGACCTTCCAGATGTGCCGGGTCAGGCCCATGAAGGCGCAGCCGGTGACCGTGACGCCGCCCTCGGCGACGTACTCCGCCAGGGAGCGGGTGACCGACACGGTGTACGGCGTCACCAGCGCCACCCGGCGGGCGCGCAGCTCGGCGAGGGCCTCCAGGAGCGCGCCGGAGGTGGTGACGGACGGGGTGGCGCCGGCCCGGGTCATCGCCGCGCACATCGCGCGCTCGCCGGGGACGCCGCCGACGAAGCTGCCGGAGGCGCAGGCGTAGGCGACCACGTCGGGGGAGATGGCGTTCAGGGTCCGGGTGGCTTCCTGAAGGGTCTCGTGCTCGCTGACCAGGCGGGCCAGGTCGAGGCCGACCTCGACGGGGACGAACGGGGTCCGGGTCATGTGCAGGGAGACCTCGTCGGGGACCCAGCGCCACAGCTCGCGGTCGAGTGCGAAGTCGAAGGGAGCGACGACACCGACCCCGCGCTGCGGGGCCGGACCGCCGAGAAAGGAGATGTCCATGGGCACGCACCCACCTCACACCGAAGGAGCCTCACACTGAGCGAGGAGTGGACAACGCACCGTGCGCACGGCCGTGTTGACGAAGGTAGGTTCCGGTGCGAGCGTGGTCAATCCGCCCGCGTCACCGGCAGGTCAACAGCTGGTTAATCCATCGCTCAGGCCCATCACTCAGGCCCTCTTCGTGGAGATCATCCGTGTCCCTTTCCGGCCGTCCCCGTGTCCTCGTGCTCGACGCCGATCCCCGGCCCCGGCTCGGCCGGCTGACCGGGCGGGCCGTCGTCGAGTACGTGGCTCCCGCCGCGCTCGCCGGGCGGCTGCCGTCGGCCGACGTGCTGCTGGTGTGGGACTTCTTCTCGGACGCCGTGCGCCGGGCCTGGCCGGGCCCGGGGCCGCGGCCGCGCTGGGTGCACACGGCGAGCGCGGGCGTGGACCATCTGATGGGCCCGGAGCTGGCCGCCTGCGACACGGTGGTGACCAACGCGCGCGGCGTCTTCGACGAGCCCATCGCGGAGTACGTGGCCGCGCTGGTGCTGGCGCTGGCCAAGGATCTGCCGAGGACGCTGGAGCTCCAGCGGGAGCGGGTCTGGCACCACCGGGAGTCGCAGCGGGTGGCGGGTGGCCGGGCGGTGGTGGTCGGTACGGGGCCGATCGGGCGGGCGATCGGGCGCACTCTGGGGGCGCTCGGTATCAGGACGGCGCTGGTGGGACGGGTCGCGCGCCCCGGCGCCCACGGTCCGGAGGAGCTGGACCGGCTGCTCGCCCGCGCCGACTGGGTGGTCGCGGCGGCGCCGCTGACCGAGCGGACCCGGGGGATGTTCGACGCCCGGCGGTTCGGGGTGATGCAGCCGTCCGCGCGGTTCGTCAACGTCGGGCGGGGGCCGCTGGTCGACGAGGAGGCGCTGGTCCGGGCGTTGCGCGAGCGCGGTATCGCGGGGGCCGCCCTCGATGTGTTCGCGCGCGAGCCGCTGCCCGCCGACAGCCCGCTGTGGGACGTTCCCGGTCTGCTCGTGTCGCCGCACATGAGCGGCGACACGGTGGGCTGGCGGGACCAACTGGGCGCGCAGTTCGTGGAGTTGTTCGAGCTGTGGGCGACGGGCCGGCCGCTGCCGAACGTGGTCGACAAGAAGCGCGGGTACGTACCCGGACACTGACGCCCCTGGAGGGTGCATGACCGACCATGACCTCAGCACACTGACCGCATCGCAACTCCTCGACGGCTACCGTACGGGCGCCTTCAGCCCCGTGGACGCGGCTCGCGCGGCGCTGGCGCGGGCCGCGGAGATCCAGCCGGAGGTGAACGCGTTCGTGCGGATCACCGCCGAGGAGGCGCTGGTCCGGGCCCGGGAGTCGCAGGAGCGGTGGCGGCGCGGGGAGCCGCGCGGGCTGCTGGACGGGGTGCCGGTGACGGTGAAGGACATCCTGCTGATGCGCGGGCATCCGACGCTGAAGGGGTCCCGGGCCGTCGCGGAACAGGGCGCCTGGGACGAGGACGCGCCGTCGGTGGCCCGGCTGCGCGAGCACGGCGCGGTGTTCCTCGGCAAGACGACGACACCCGAGTACGGCTGGAAGGCGGTGACCGACTCGCCGCTGTCCGGCGTGACCCGCAACCCCCGCGACCCGACCCGCACCGCGGGCGGCTCCAGCGGGGGCGCGGCGGCGGCCGTGGCGCTCGGCGCGGGGCCGCTGGCGCTGGGCACGGACGGCGGCGGCAGTGTGCGCGTCCCGGCGTCGTTCTGCGGGATCTTCGGACTGAAGCCGACGTACGGGCGGGTGCCGCTGTACCCCGCGAGCGCCTTCGGGACCCTCGCGCACGTGGGTCCGATGACCCGGGACGCGGCGGACGCGGCGCTGCTGCTGGACGTGATCGGGGTGCCGGACGCCCGGGACTGGTCGGCGCTGGGGCCGCCGGCGGTGTCGTACCGCGAGGTGCTCGGCGCCGGGGTGCGGGGGCTGCGGGTGGCGTACTCCCCCACCCTCGGCGGGCAGGTGGCGGTGCGGCCGGCCGTGACGGCGGCGGTACGGCGGGCGGTGGAGCGGCTGGCGGAGCTGGGCGCGTACGTGACGGAGGCCGACCCGGACGTCACCGACCCGGTGGACGCCTTCCACACGCTGTGGTTCAGCGGGGCGGCTCGGGTCGTGCAGCACCTCGGGCCGGGCCGCCGGGAGGTGCTCGACCCGGGGCTGCGGGAGATCTGCGGGCAGGGCGCGCGGTACTCGGCGCTGGAGTACCTCGCCGCGGTGGACGCCCGGATGGAGCTGGGCCGGCGGATGGGCCGCTTCCACGAGGTGTACGACCTGCTGCTCACCCCGACCCTGCCGATCACGGCGTTCGAGGCGGGCGCGGAGGTGCCGAAGGGCTCGGGGCACCGGCGCTGGACGGGCTGGACGCCGTTCACCTACCCCTTCAACCTGACCCAGCAGCCGGCCGCCACGGTCCCGGTCGGCCACGACGGCGACGGGCTGCCGATCGGGATGCAGATCGTGGCCGCCCGGCACCGCGACGACCTGGTGCTGCGGGCGGCGCACGCGTTGTACGAGGCGGGGGCCGCCGCATGACCGTGCGGAGAGCGGGGTGAGCGCGGAGACGGTCATCGCGGTCGCCGCCACCGTCATCGCGCTCGGCTCGCTCTGGGTCAGCTGGGCGCAGACCAGGGCGACCCGGCTGCACAACCGGCAGTCGGTCAGACCGCTGCTGCGGATCCGCCGGATACGGCAGGACGACCTGGTCGGGCTGAAGCTCGTCAACGCCGGGCTGGGGCCGGCCGTCGTGACGCGCAGCGTGGTGTTCCTGGACGGCGTGCCGGCCGGGGAGTGGAACCGGGAGGTCAAAGCGGTCCTGTTCACTCCCGGCCGGTGGCCGAGGACGTACTCCCTGCGGGCGGGCTCGGTGGTGCTCGCCGGGCAGGAGGTTTTTCTGGTGCGGCTGGACGGGCCCGGTCCCGACCGGCTCCAGGAGTTCTGGAGCCTGATCGACCGGCGGCTGGTCATCGAGGTCGAGTACGAGTCGCTGTACGGCGGTGAGGGGTTCTCCGTGACGTCCGCTAAGCCCGCCGGCGGAAGCTGAGGGTCTCGCCCTGCGCGCCCGTGCGCCACAGGTCGTTGCAGGCCGCGGCCATCTCGTCCAGGCCCTCGGTCACCTGGCCCCAGACGGTGCCGGGGATCCAGCCGACGTCGCCGTTGAGCAGCAGGTTGTTGCGTTCGTAGAAGAGGGCCAGGTCGACCAGGGTGGTGCCGGCGTCGACCCGGCGGTCGTAGCCGTATGCCTTGGTGCCCAGCTCGGCGCCGGCGAAGGCGAAATAGCACAGGTCGCCGGGGATGGGGGTAACGGTCGGGTTCTCCATGGGTGGTTCGGTTGTCGCGAACGGGGAGAAGAGGGCGTAGATCTCGTTTCGGGCGTATTTGGCGTGGTAGACGTCGCCGGACACTGGGAGCGCGTCCCAGACGGCCGCGCAGGTGCGCGGGGCGCGGTCGTCGAGCAGCCGGGCGGTGCACTGGATCCCGCGCTTGACCAGCGAGACCTCGAGGTAGCGATCGGTCATGCCGTCCATGGCAGTGCCCCCGGCCGCGCGGGTCAAGAGGGCCCGCCCGCGCGAAGGGGCCGGAAAAGACCGGCATAACTTCCCGGGAGTCGGGAAGGCGCGCGCCCATGGCTCCACCACACAGAACCCCGACACGGGGACGATTCGACCGCATGCGCGGGATATCCGGGACCCCCGGGCCCAGTCGCCGAACGCTGCTCGCGGGGGTCGCGGCGCTCGGCGCGCTGGGCGCCGCCGGATGTTCGCGGGTGGCCACCGCCTCCGACACCGAGGGCGGTGACCTCCTGGACCGGCTGCGGGCGCAGGGCGTGGCGCGGCTCGGTATCGCCGGGGAGATCCCGTTCGGGTACATCGACAAGAACGGGGAGCTGACCGGCGAGGCGCCGGAGCTGGCCAAGGTCATCTTCAAGCGGCTCGGCGTGGACCGGGTGCAGCCGGTGCCGACCGAGTTCGGCTCGCTCATCCCGGGGCTGGCCTCCCAGCAGTTCGACGTCGTGGCGGCCGGGATGTACATCAACCCCGAGCGCTGCGAACAGGTCATCTTCTCCGACCCCGACTACCAGATGCTCGACTCCTTCATCGTCCGCAAGGGCAATCCGCTGGGGATCGAGAACTACGCGGACGTCGTCGCGAAGAAGGCGAAGTTCGCCACCGGCACCGGATACGCGGAGATCGCCTACGCGGTGGAGGCGGGCTACAAGGAGAGCGACATCCTGATCGTCCCCGACCAGGTGGCCGGCCTCAACGCCGTCGAGGCCGGGCGGGTGGACGTGTTCGCGGGGACCGCGCTGACCACCCGCGAGGTGGTGAAGAAGTCCAGCAAGGCCGAGGTGACCGAGGCGTTCAAGCCGGTCGTCGACGGCGAACCGCACGTGGACGGCGGCGGGTTCGCCTTCCGGCCCACCGAGACCAACCTCCGGGACGCCTTCAACGAGGAACTCCACAAGCTGAAGGACAGCGGCGAACTGCTGCGCATCCTCAAGCCGTTCGGGTTCACCGAGGACGAGATGACGGATCTGACCGCGAAGGAGCTGTGCGGCGGATGACCTCGGGACTGTGGGAACTCGTACTCAAGGGCGTCTGGGTCACCATCCAGTTGCTCGTCTGCTCGGCGCTGCTCGCGACCGCCGTCTCCTTCGTGGTCGGCGTCGCGCGCACCCACCGGCTGTGGATCGTCCGCTTCCTGGCGGGCTTCTACACCGAGGTGTTCCGCGGCACTTCGGCGCTGGTGATGATCTTCTGGGTGTTCTTCGTGCTGCCCCCGGCGTTCGGCTGGCAGCTCGTCCCGCTGTGGGCGGGCACCCTGGCGCTCGGCCTGACCTACGGCGCGTACGGCGCCGAGATCGTGCGCGGCGGACTGCGCGCCGTCGACCCGGCGCAGAAGGAGGGCGGCATCGCGCTCAGCTTCACGCCCTGGCAGCGGATGCGGCTGATCCTGCTGCCGCAGGCGGTGCCGGAGATGATCCCGCCGTTCTCCAACCTGCTGATCGAACTGCTCAAGGGCACCGCCCTGGTGTCGGTCATGGGCATGGGCGACCTGGCGTTCAGCGGCAACCTGGTGCGCCTCGCGCTCCAGGAGAGCGCGGAGATCTACACGTACATCCTCCTCATCTACTTCGTGATCGCCTTCGCTCTCACGCGGGTGATGCGCGGACTGGAGAAGAAGCTGAAGGCGGGGGTCGGCAAGGCGCCGGCCAAGAAGAAGACGGTCCTGCCCGAGCCGGTCGAGATCGAGGCGGGTGCGCGATGAACTGGGACTGGGACGCGGTGTCCGACTTCATGCCGCACTTCTGGGACGGGCTGCTGGTCACCCTGCAGATCCTCGTCCTCGGCTCGGTGATCTCGTTCCTGCTGGGCCTGGTGTGGGCGCTGCTGATGCGGGTGCCGTCGCGCTGGGTGACCTGGCCGGTCGGGGTGGTCACGGAGTTCGTCCGCAACACCCCGCTGCTGGTGCAGCTGTTCTTCCTCTTCTACGTGCTGCCCGAGTGGGGGATCACCGCCTCCGCGATGACCACCGGTGTGATCGGCATCGGCCTGCACTACTCGACGTACACGATGCAGGTCTACCGGGCCGGCATCGAGGCGGTGCCGGTCGGCCAGTGGGAGGCCGCGACGGCGCTGAACCTGCCACTGCGCCGCACCTGGACCGCGGTGATCCTGCCGCAGGCGGTGCGCCGGGTGGTGCCCGCGCTCGGCAACTACGTGATCTCCATGCTGAAGGACACGCCGATGCTGATGGCGATCACCGTGCTGGAGATGCTCGGTGAGGCCCGCCTGTTCTCCCAGGAGACCTTCCGGTTCACCGAACCCCTGACGGTGATCGGCCTCGCCTTCATCGTCATCTCCTATCTGGCCTCCCTTGCCCTGCGAGCCCTGGAGCGACGCCTTGCCCACTGACACCCTCCCCCAGCCCGAGAAGAGCCCCGAGAAGCCGGCCGGTGAGCTGATCCGTCTGGAGCAGGTCACCAAGCGGTTCGGGACCAACACCGTCCTGGACCACCTCGACTTCTCCGTCGACGCCGGCAAGCACGTCACGCTGATCGGCCCGTCCGGGTCCGGCAAGACGACGATCCTGCGGCTGCTGATGACGCTGCTCAAGCCCGACGAGGGCACCATCACGGTGGCCGGGCAGCAGCTCTTCCCGGCGCCCGACAAGCAGGTCCGCGAGGTCCGCAAGAAGATCGGGATGGTGTTCCAGCAGTTCAACCTGTTCCCGAACATGTCGGTACTGCGCAACATCACCGAGGCGCCGGTCACCGTGCTCGGCATGTCCAAGGACGAGGCCGAGGTCCGGGCCCGGGAGCTGCTCGACCTGGTGGGGCTCGCCGACAAGTGCGACGCCCGGCCCACCCAGCTCTCCGGCGGCCAGCAGCAGCGCGTCGCGATCGCCCGCGCGCTGGCGATGCGGCCGCAGGTGCTGCTCCTTGACGAGGTGACCTCCGCGCTCGACCCGGAGCTGGTGGCCGGCGTCCTGGACGTACTGCGGGACATCGCGCGCTCCACGGACATCACGATGCTCTGCGTGACCCACGAGATGAACTTCGCCCGGGACATCTCCGACCAGGTACTGATGTTCGACTCCGGGCATGTCATCGAGGCCGGCTCGCCGGAGAAGATCTTCAACGAGCCGGAGCACGACCGGACCCGGGAGTTCCTCAGCGCCGTGCTGTGACGCGGCGGGCCGGGCGGGCGGTGGATGTGGTCAACCACCGCCCGCTTCCGGCCGCCCGCCCCTATCGTGGAGGGAGCTTCACCGGCGAGCGCAGGGGGAGACCACCGTGGCGCTGCACCACGAGCCGACCGCGCCGCACCACTCGGTCCAGGACGCCCTGCGCGTACTGGAGACGGTGGCGCGGCAGACCACCGGCGTCACCGACACCGAGCTGGCCCGGCGCACGGGCCTCGGCCGGGAGCGGCTGACCCCGCTGCTGCGGATGCTGCGCCGCGAGGGATACGTCGGGCAGACCGCCGACGGGACGTACCTGGCCGGCGCGGCCCTGGCCCGGCTGAGCTCGGCGCACGGCCGCGAGCAGGCGCTGCGCGACAAGCTCCAGCAGACCCTGGACCGGCTGCGCGACGCGGTCGGCGCGGCGGTCTATCTGAGCCGGTACGTCGACGGAGAGGTCAGCGTCACCCAGTACGCGGACGGTCCCGGCGCGCCCAAGGTCAACGAGTGGGTGGACTTCCGGCACTCGGCGCACGCCACGGCGATCGGCAAGAGCCTGCTGACCCAGCTGGACCAGGCCGGCCGCCGGGACCATCTGGCCCGGCACCGGATGGCGCGGCTCACCTCGCGGACGATCACCAGTGACCAGGTGCTGCTGTCCCGGCTGGCGGCGCAGCCGGCCTCCGTGCCGGTGCTGGATCTCCAGGAGTACGCGGTGGGGACGGTGTGCGCGGCGGTGCCGGTCACCGCGGGCGCGGCGGTCGGCTGTCTCGCGCTGTCGCTGCCGGTGGAGCGGGCGCACCGGCTGCGCCGGGCCGCGGAGGCGCTGAACCGGGGGGCGGCGCCGGTGCTGCTGTCCCTGGCCATTTAGAGCGGTGCGGGTGCGCGAGCACCCCGCCGGACCAGGTAGTATTTATCCGCACGCGCCGCTAGCTCAGTTGGTTAGAGCAGCTGACTCTTAATCAGCGGGTCCGGGGTTCGAGTCCCTGGCGGCGCACTGGACGGCAGGGCCCCTCGCTTCGGTGAGGGGCCCTGCCGCGTTGCTCAGAACGTGACGTCCGAGCACGCGTAGAACGCGTTGGCCGTGTCCGCGACCGTCCACACCGCGACGATCACATGGTGTCCGCTCAGCCCGGTCGGCAGCGCGCCGCTGTGCGAGAGGGTGGCCGGCGGCTGCTTGCCGCCGTAGGGGACCGTCAGGAACGGCGTGAGGTTGAGGTCGGACCGGGCCAGGTTGTGGTTCTGGTTCCAGCCCGGCTTGGTGACGTAGTAGGAGAAGTCGCTGGTGGAGTGCATGGCGGTGAACTGCCAGCGGAAGGTGTAGTTCTGCCCGCCGGTGACCTTCGTGGTGGGCCAGGCGGTGCCGCCGGGCGTCTTCGGGGCGTCGAGCTGGGCGAACCGGGTGTTGTTCGCGGAACAGATCTGCCCGTCGGCCGGACCGGAGGACGGGAAGCCCTTGGCGCCCTCGACGCTCTGCGGCTCCCACTGGATCGAGCCGCAGTCGCTGACGGAGCCGTTCTGGCAGAGCTTCTGCCGGCTGACCGGCAGGTCGGTGTAGCCGTGGCCGCTGGCGGCGCCGCCGGAGGTGAGCACGAGGGCGCCGGTGGTCGCCAGGCCCACCAGCCCGGCACCGAGCTTGGTCTTCTTGCGCATGCTGCCGCTCCCTGGAGGACGTGGGGGAAGTTCAGTGAGCCGTGCAGGTCTAGACCAAGTCCCAGATTATTGCGGCTACTTGAACATGTCCATACCAATAGGGGAACCGGCTGCGGGCGCGGCGCAGAACGCCACCGTGAGGTCCTTCACCAGCGCCTTGCGCTCGTAGTCGTCGAGTTCGACCAGCCCCCGGGTGGTGAGCCGGGTCACCGTGTCCTCCACCGAGTCCACCACCGAGGTCAGCAGACTCGCCCGCTGCGCCGCGTCGAGCACGGCGATCCGGCGCCGGTGCATCGCGGCGGCCACCTCCGGCGCGTACTCCACCCGCACCGGCCGGACCGCGAACACCTCCAGGCCGATCGCCGCCGCGTCCGCCGCCACCAGCCGGGTCAGCGCCTCCCCCGCCGTGTCGGCCGAGGCCCGCGAGGTGCCCGGCGGCTCCACCGGCACCCGGGCCAGCGCCGCCTCCACGCACTCGCGCAGATACGTCTCGTGGTCCTCGACGCCGAGCACCGCCCGCGCGGTGTCCCGCACCCGCCACACCACCAGCGTCACCGCCCGCAGCGCGACCCCGTTGCCGTCGGCCGCCGGCATCGGCCCGCTGCGCCAGTGCCGCAGCCGGACGTCGACCCGGCGGCGCAGCAGCAGCGGGTTGACCCACAGCAGACCGGTGCGCCGCACCGTCCCCCGGTAGCGGCCGAACAGGCCCAGCACCCAGGCCCGGCCGGTGCGGCCGCGGGCCAGCCCGCCGAAGCCGAACAGCCCGAGCGCCCCGGCGCCCGCGTACGCCGCCCACTGCCCGGGGCCTAGCCCCGCCCCGGCGCCGGCCGGCAGCCGCAGCGCTTCCAGGGCGAGCGGCGGCAGCACGCCCGCCCACCAGGAG